>JACQUQ010000145.1 GCA_016210175.1 Chloroflexota bacterium
CTCATCCCGCGCTATAAGACCTTGAGGGGCTTTCAGGCCCCCCGCAAGGGCGGCTGGGATACCCATGGTCTGCCGGTCGAGTTGGAGGTCGAGCGGGCGCTGGGCATCACCAGCAAGCCGGAGATCGAGCAGTACGGCATCGCGGCGTTCAACGCCCGCTGCCGGGAGAGCGTCTTCGGCTACCTGGAGGACTGGCGGCTGATGACGGACCGCATCGCCTTCTGGGTGGACATGGACGAGGCCTACATCACGTTCCGCAACGACTACATCGAGTCGTGCTGGTGGATCCTCAAGCAGTTGTGGGACCAGGGCCTCTTGTACCAGGGCTACAAGACCACGCCCCACTGCCCGCGCTGCGGCACCTCCCTCTCGTCTCATGAGGTCGCCCTGGGGTACCAGGACGACGCGGTGGACCCCTCCATTTTCTTCAAGCTGGAACTGGACGCCGAGGCGTCCGCCGGGCACCTTGCTCTGGAGCGGCTGCGCCTCTCCGAAGGCGTGCCGACCTACCTCCTGGTGTGGACCACCACGCCCTGGACCCTGCCCGGCAACGTGGCCGCCGCCCTGAACACCGAGGCCGACTACGTCCTGGTGGAGGTGGAGCAACCCCGCCGCCAGCGCTACGTCCTGGCCGAGGCGCTCCTGATGGCAACCTTGAGGGAGGACTACCAGGTGCTGGCCCGCTTCCAGGGGCGCGACCTGGAGGGGATGCGCTACCAGCCCCTCTACCCGCCCTACGACTGGGGCAACCCGGTCTTTCAGATGGAGCCGGTCCCACCGGGCGGCGCGGCCGTGCTCTCGGCGCGGCCCCAGCGGGATGGCGAGCGCCTGAGCTACCCGGTCATCACCGGCGACTTCGTCTCCCTGGAAGACGGCACCGGCATCGTCCACATCGCCCCGGCCTTCGGCGAGGACGACTTCGAGATCGGGAAGGAAAAGGGGCTGCTGTTCATCCAGCCCGTGGACCTGGCGGGGGCTATGACCTTCGGCAGCCCCGGCCTGCCCATCAAGGGGAAGTTCGTCAAGGAGGCCGACCCCCTCATCATCCGGGAGCTTGACAGCCGGGGGCTGATGGAGCGCAGCGAGACCATCACCCACACCTATCCCTTCTGCTGGCGCTGCGATACGCCCCTGCTGTATTACGTCAAGACCTCGTGGTACGCCCGCACCACGGCCAAGAAGGACCGGCTCATCGCGGGCAACCGGCAGATCAATTGGTACCCGGAGTACATCAAGGAAGGGCGCTTCGGCAACTGGCTGGAGAACAACGTGGACTGGGCGCTGTCCCGGGAGCGCTACTGGGGCACCCCCTTGCCCATCTGGCGCTGCGAGGGGTGCGGCGAGTACGAGTGCATCGGCAGCGTGGCCGAACTCCAGGGCAAGCCCGGCTACCAGGGGCCGGCCGGGGCCTTCGACCTGCACCGCCCCGCGGTGGACGAGCCGACTTTCACCTGCCCGCAGTGCGGCGGGACCATGCGCCGCATCCCCGAACTGATTGACGTGTGGTTCGACTCCGGGGCCATGCCCGTGGCCCAGTGGCACTACCCCTTTGAGCACCAGGAGACCTTCAAGGACTGGTTCCCGGCGGACTACATCTGCGAGGCGGTGGACCAGACCCGCGGCTGGTTCTACAGCCTCCATGCCATCTCCACGCTGCTCTTCGACGAGCCTTGCTACCGCAACGTCATCTGCCTGGGGCTGATCCTGGACGCCAAGGGCGAGAAGATGAGCAAGAGCCGGGGCAACGTGGTGGACCCCTGGGAGGTGCTGCGGACCCACGGCGCCGACGCCCTGCGCTGGTACCTCTTTACGGCGACGCGGCCCGGCGAGGCCCGCCGCTTCTCGGTGGACCTGGTGGGGGAGACCGTCCGCAAGTTCCTCATGACCCTGTGGAACACCTACAGCTTCTTCACCATCTACGCCAGCATCGACGGCTGGACGCCCACGAGTGCTGAGTCGAAAGTGCGGAGCGCTGAGTTGGGGCAGACGGGGGGACTCAGCACTCCGCGCTCAGCACCCAGCACTCCGTTAGACCGCTGGGTGCTGTCCCGCCTGCACCAACTGGTTCAGGAGGTGACGGCGGACCTGGACGGCTACGACCCCACCAACGCCGGGCGCAAGGTCCAGGCTTTCGTGGATGAACTGTCCAACTGGTACGTGCGCCGCAGCCGCCGCCGCTTCTGGAAGAGCGAGAATGACGCGGACAAGGCGGCGGCCTACGCCACCCTGTACGAGTGCCTGGTCACGCTCGCCAAACTCCTCGCGCCCTTCACGCCCTTCGTGGCCGAGGAGCTGTACCAGAACCTGGTGCGCGCGGTGGACCCGTCGGCCCCGGAGAGCGTCCACCTGTGCGATTACCCGGTGGCGGACCCGTCCCGCATCGACCCGGAACTTATGGAGGACACCGAACTGGTGATGGCCCTGGCCAGCCTGGGCCGGTCGGCCCGGAGCAAGGCGGGGATCAAGGTGCGCCAGCCCCTGGGGGAGATGCGGGTAGTGGTACGGCCCAGCGCCCGCCGGGACGTTGAAGAGGAAGCGGTGCGCCGCCTGGCGCCCCAGCTTGCCGACGAGCTGAACGTGAAGCAGGTGGAGGTGGGCGCGGGCGAGCCGCCCTTCTACCGGGTGAGCGTGCGGGCCAAGCCCGACGCGGTCGGGGCCAAGTACGGCGTGCTGACCGCCCGCATCCTGGCCGTCTTCCGGGATGCGACGGAGGAGGAACAGCGGGAATGGTACCGCCGAGTCACCGCCGGCCTGCCCATCTTCCTCCGCGTGGAGGATACGGAAGTGGAGCTCCAGCCCGAGGACGTGACCACGGCCCTGGAGCCGCACGCGGGCTGGGCGCTGGCCTCGGAGGGGGGCTATACCGTGGGGGTGAGCACCGCGCTGACGCCGGAGCTTCGGGAGGAGGGCCTGGCGCGCGAGCTGGTACACCGGCTCCAGACCCTGCGCCGCGCGGCAGGCTTCGACATCGCCGACACCATCGTGACCTACCTCAGCGGGGACCCCGACGTGCTGCGGGTGGCCGAGAAGCACGCCGACTACATCATGGGGGAGACCCTGACGCGGGACCTGCGCCCGGTCGCCACCTTCGAGGTGGAGCCGGGGGTGTACGTGGAGTCCCAGCGGGTGGACGGCCACCAGGTCACGATGGGGGTGCGGCGGCTGGGTGACTAAGAACGTGTAGCTGACGTTATTCGGTGAGAAGAGGGGCAGCACATACGTTTGTGTTGCCCCTTGATATATGTTAATATCACCCATATGTCTCTATATCTCAGAGAGTCGTATCTTTTTTAGTGAAGGCGCGTGAACACAGAAATTGCGCCGCAGCGCAGGTAGGACGCCATGACCAACGACATTGACCGTTTGCTCATAGAACTCAAAGACCGAAACCCGAAGGTGCGACGGGCCGCGGCAGAGGCGCTCGGAAAGCTTGCGGACGAGCGTGCGCTGCTGCCACTCGTGGAAGCCCTCAACGATCAAAATCAGACTGTCCGCAGTGCCGCGGCAAGAGCCTTGGGGCAGATCGGCGACGAGCGTTCCATCAACCCGCTCATGGAAGCCCTTAGAGATGGCACAGTAAGAGTTCGAACGGCCGCGGCGAACGCGCTGGCAAGGCTGGGTTCCCTGCCCGTGGAGCCACTGATCAACGTGCTCAAAGATTCGGGGCACTACGGATACGAAGCAGAAGCGGTGGTACTGGCTCTGGGCCAATTGTGGGATGAGCGTGCCGTAGGGCCACTCCTGGCAACCCTCAAAGACCTCAAAGATTCGGGGCACTACGGATACGAAGCAGAAGCGGTGGTACTGGCTCTGGGCCAATTGCGGGATGAGCGTGCCGTAGGGCCACTCCTGGCAACCCTCAAAGACGGGGATGGGCGTCTGCGGCGGGCCGCGGTCGACGCATTGGTGAAGATAGGGCGCTTAGCCGTGCCGCAGTTGTTAGAAGCGCTCGGAAGCAGGAACTCGCATCTCCGGGAGAGAACAGCCAGGATTCTAGGACGACTGGGTGACGCACGTGCTGTTGATGCCCTTGTGAAAGCAACCAGCGACCAGAATAGAAATGTACGGCGAGCATCGGTGAAGGCACTAGGCCGGTTCAAGGATCCACCTTTGCAGCCCATCATAGACGCGCTATCGGATAGTGACGGTCGTGTTCGCATCTTAGCAATTGAGATGCTTGGTAAAATTGGCAACATGGACGAAATAGAACAGCTATCGGCCATATTCAATAGCGATCTTAGCAAGATTCGGAAGGCGGTAGTTCAGGCGCTGAAGAGGATAGGGGACCGGCGGGCCGTGACGTTATTTATGGATGCGCTCAAGGACGAGGACGCCACTGTGCGGAGGGCGGCAGTCGAGGCACTGGATGCCCTAGACTGGCGGCCAAGCGATGCAGCTCAAGATGCTCTTTACGCTGTTGCACGGGGTGACGTACATCGCGCTATATAATGTACCCAGAAAACTGGACAGGGGAATAAGTTAAGATCGCCCTGCGGGAAGCGAGCAGGAGGACCGAGATGAC
>JACQUQ010000014.1 GCA_016210175.1 Chloroflexota bacterium
GGCATGGCGATGGAGCAGGTGGTTGCACGGCTCATCAGGACTGAGGACTGTGTGCTGAGGACTGAGCCAGCATTGCCCTCCACGAGGGGGGAGTACCACTCAGTCCTCAGTCCTCAGTCCTCAGCACTCAGTCCTCAGTCCTGATGAGCCGTGCAACCACCTGCTCCATCGCCATGCCGCGGGAGCCTTTTACCAACACGACGTCCCTCGGACCCAGGGCGGACGCCAGCAGGTCGGCGGCCTCCTCGTTGGTGGCCGCCCAGTCCACCCGCAGGCTCCCGCAGCGGCGGGCCTCCTCCCCGATAGTCCGCCCGCGCTCGCCTACGGCCACCAGCCAATCGGCCACGGCCGCCGCCCGCCGCCCCACCTCCCGGTGGCCCTCCTCCTCGTAGCTCCCCAGCTCGCGCATGTCGCCCAGCACGGCGATGCGCCGCCCGGTTTCCGTGTGCCGCAGCAGGTCCAGGGCGGCCAGCACCGAGGCCGGGCTGGCATTGTAGGTGTCATCGATGATGGTGCTGCCCCCCAGGCCGGGGCGGACCTGGGTCCGCACGCGGTCCTCGACGGCGGTCAGCCCCGCAGTAACCTCGTCCCAGTCCAGGCCCTCGGCGAAGCCCACCGCGGCCGCGGCCAGGCAGGTCATCACGTGGTGCGCCCCCAGCAACCGGGTCTGCACCCGGCGCGCCTGGCCCTCCCAGTGCAGGCGGAAGGCGAACCCCGCCAGCCCGGCGGGCTCCAGGTCCGTCGCCCGCACGTCGCAGCCACTCCCCAGGCCGTAGTACAGCACCCGGCCCGCCGGCGTGTGCTGCGCCATCGCTCGCACACGGGGGTCGTCGCCGTTCAGCACTGCCACCCCCTCGGCGGGCAACCGCTCCGGCAGCTCCCGCTTGGCCTGGGCGATGCGCTCGATGGTGCCCAGCCGCTCCAGGTGGACCGGCCCCACGTTGGTCACCACGCCGATGCTGGGGCGGGCCAGCTCGCAGAGCAGCGCGATCTCGCCCAGGGTGTACATGCCCATCTCCAGCACTGCCCGCTCCTGGGTGCCGTCCAGGCAGAGCAGGGTGAGGGGCAGGCCGACCTCGTTGTTCTGGTTGCCCTCGTTCTTCAGCACCCGGTAGCGCTGCCCGATCACCGCGGCAACGGCCTCTTTGGTGCTGGTCTTGCCCACGCTGCCCGTCACGCCGGTAACCTGCACCCCGGTGAAGCGGGAGCGCCAGCAGGCGGCCAGCGCCTGGAGGGCCTGAAGAGTATCCCGCACCGGGAAGACCGCCACCCCGTCGGGAAACGGTCCCGCTTCCGCCGGAAGGCGCTGCGGGACGACGATTACGCCGCGTGCGCCGCGGGCGACCGCATCGTGCAGGTAGCGATGGCCGTCGCTCTGCTCCCCCGGAAGGGCGATGAACAGGTCGCCCGGCCCCACGGTCCGGGAATCGATCCGTACTGCGCTGAAGCCCTCCGGCGCTCCCTCCAGGCGCGGGGCCTGGACGTTGAGCGGGGCCAAGGCGTGCAGCACATCACGGATCGGGAACAAAGCCGTCCTCCGGATAGGTAGTACTCTGGGGTAGTGGCTCCCCTGAGCTTGCCGTGAGGTTCAGCATAGCCGCTGCCGCGATTGAGCGCTCGTTCTGCGTCCTCACGGCTCCGTCCGCTTGACCAACGCCGCCGGCGGGATGCGCCAGGCGGTGAAGATGTCCTGGGCCAGCGCGCTGAACACGGGTGCGGCCACCGTGCTCCCCCAGGGGGAATCCTTGGGCTCGTCGAGGCGGACCAGGGCCACGAACCGCGGCGCCTCCAGGGGCGCGAAGCCCACGAAGGAAGCGATGGTGGCGTCCGGGGCGTAGCCGCCTGCTCTGGGCACCTGCGCCGTCCCGGTCTTGCCGCCCACGTGGTAGCCGGGCACCGTCCCAAACCTGGCCTGGCCCCGCTCGGCCACGGCGTTCATCATCAGCCGCAGATCGGCCGAGGTCTGCTCCGAGATGACCCGGCGCACCACCACCGGCTCGTAGGTCCGGGTGCCCTGGGGGCCTTCCACCTCCTGGACCACCGAGGGGCGCATCAGCACGCCGCCGTTCACCACCGCGCTGACGGCCGTGACCATCTGGAGGGGCGTCACGTTGATGGCCTGGCCGAAGCTGTTGGTCGCCAGGTCGATGGTGCCCCAGCCCGGACTGTCGGGCCAGCGCAACTGGCCGGACGCCTCCCCGGACAGACCGATGTTGGTGGGCTGGCCGAAGCCGAAGGCCCGCACGTAGTGGTAGAAGCGCTCCGGACCCAGTTGGTCGGTCAGCCAGACGGTGCCGATGTTGTTGCTCGTCATCAGCAGCTGGGTCATGGTCTGCCAGCCGAAATGCTGGCCGTTCCAGGTGTTGATGATCCAGCCGCCTTTGTTCACCGGCCCGCCGTCGTAGTACTTCGTCTCCGGCGTTACCAGGCCCGCGTTGATGGCGGCGGACATGGTGATGACCTTGAAGGTCGAGCCCGGCTCGTACATGTCGGTGATGGCCCGGTTGCGGAACAGTTCCTGGGCGGGCGGCCGGCTCAGGTCCAGGGCCGCCAGGTCGTAGGTAGGCCGGCTCGCCATCGCCAGGACCGCGCCCGTGTACGGTTCCATGACCAGGATGATGCCCCCGGCCGCCTGGTGTTTGGTGACCGCCTCTTCCAGGCGCTGCTCGGCCATCCGTTGGATATAACGGTCGATGGTCAGCACCAGATTGCTGCCGTCGACCGCGGGCGTCACCTCGCGATAGCCGAAGGGGATGGGGTCGCCCAGGCTGTCGCGCTCGAAGAGCATGCTCCCCGGCACCCCGCCCAGGTCCCGGTTGAAATCGGCCTCCAGCCCGGTCAGACCCTCGCCGTCCTTGCCAATGAAGCCCAGCAGCCCCGCGGCCAGGCTGCCTTCGGGGTAGCTGCGGCGTACCGTCTCCTCGACCACCAGCCCCAGCAGCCCGCTCTCCTGCACAGCCAGGCCCTCCTGGTGCGGCACCTCGTCCAGGAGCGGGATCGGGGCCCGGCTCTCCGGCGGCGCGGCCGCGACCCGCGCCAGCAGCGGCTCGGCGGGCCGGCGCAGCACTTCCGCCAGGCGACGGACCGTCCGGTCGCGGCCTTCCTCTGTGCGGAAGCTGGCCGGGTCCAGCGCGATCCGGTAGCTGGTCACCGACAGGGCCAGCGGCGCGCCGTTGCGGTCCAGGATGGCCCCCCGCTGGGGAAGCAGCGGCTGGCGGCTCCAGTGCTCGGCCCGCGCCTGCTCCCGGTAGGTCTCGTGCTGCACGATCTGGAGGTAGCCCACCCGGATCACCAGGGCGAGGGCGCTCGACGCCAGCAGCAACGCGACGAAGGCCAGACGCCGGTTCCCACCGCTCCCCTCTCCGCTCGCCGTCACGGCCTACCGCTCCCCCAGGGAGCGCGCTCCGATGGGGTCAGGGCAGCAGCGGGCGCCACCTCCACCGCCACGTGCAGCACCTGCTGGGGCGGCGCCATGTTCCAGCGCGCCTTGGCCTCCTGCTCGGCGCGGGCCAGGGAGCGCAGGGAAGCGACGTCGGCGGCCAGTTGCTGGAGGGAGCGTTCCTGGGCGGCACGGGCACGTTCGAGGGAGCGAACCTGGTAGCCTGCGGCGGTCACATAGCCCGTGAGGGCGAGGAGGAGCAGGGCAGCGAGGGCGGCCGCAGCCGCCAGGGCTGGGGCCAGCAGGGCAACCCCGCTCCCTGGGAAGGGAAAGACACGTGGCCGGACGGCAGTCCACAGACGAACTCGCACGCTGGGCGCCTCGACATCTAGGGTACACTAGCGGCGTTGGGCCACCCGCAGCTTGGCGCTACGGCTGCGCGGGTTGGCCGCCACCTCTTCCTCCGACGGGACCATGGGCTTGCGGGTGAGGATCTCCAGGCGGGGCTGGTGGCCGCAGACGCAGACCGGCAGCCGCGGCGGACAGATGCACCCCCGCGCTTCGTGTTGGAAGATGGTCTTGACGATCCGGTCTTCCAGGGAGTGGAAGCTGATCACCGCCAGGCGTCCCCCCGGCGCCAGGAGGGCGATGGCCTGGGTAAGCCCGGCTTCCAGGACGGTCAGCTCTGCGTTCACCGCGATGCGCAGGGCCTGAAAGGTGCGGGTCGCCGGGTGGATGCCCCCGCCACCCCCCGGCCCGATGGCCTCCACCACCACCTGGGCCAGCTCGCTGGTGGTGCTGAGGGGCCGGTGGGCCACGATGGCCCGTGCAATGCGCCGGCTGTAGCGCTCCTCGCCGTAGTCCCGCAGGATGGCCGCCAGTTCGTGCTCGGGCAGCGTGTTCACCAGGTCGGCGGCCGTGGTGGGCTGCGCCGGGCTGAAGCGCATATCCAGGGGCGCCGGGTACTGGAAGCTGAAGCCCCGTCCCCCCGCCGACAGTTGCAGCGACGACACCCCCAGGTCGAACAGCACGCCGTCCACCGGGGCGAAGCTGTGCTCCGGTGCGACGGCCTCCAGGTCGCCAAAGTTCGCGTTGACCAGGGTGACCCGGTCGCCAAACCGTGCCAGCCGCTCTCCGGCCAGGGCCAGGGCATTGGGATCGGCGTCCAGGCCCAGGACGGTCCCGCCGGCCTCCAGGATGGCCTCGCTGTGGCCGCCCAACCCCACCGTGCAGTCCACGTAGCGCCCGCCCGCCCGGACCCGCAGCGCTGCGACCGCCTCCCGCAGCAGCACCGGCTGATGGATCATCGCCATGTATCACGCCCGGTCAGGGGGTGTGGTAGGCAGGCGGGAACGCACTCCCTCGCCGTCAGAGCCTTTCAGTTTTCGGGAGCAGGGCCTTCAGGTCCGTTCGCCCTGAGCCTGTCGAAGGGTGAACGGACCGCCCGTTCATGGTTCGACCAGCTCACCACGAACGGGCTTGCGCCTGCTGCATGCACAACCAAAAGACCCTACCCTCGCCGCGGCGGGCGTTCTTGTATCGCTGCGCCTGCGCCCGCAGCGTGCTTCCTGCGCTGCCCCTAGAGTTCTAACTCCTCTGCCAGTTGCCACGCCGAATCGATCATTGCCTCCCGCTCTGCGGTCCAGAGGCCGGGGCTCCAGATCTCAAACAGACGGTGCATCCCCACCAGCACCGCAGCATCGTGGATAGCAGCGTAGTCCCGCAACGGCTGGGGGAGTAAAATACGGCCCTGGGCATCGAGATCGACACGGAAGGCGGAAGAGAAGGTGGTACGAGTGAGGCGGCGCACGTTGCTGTGGGTCATGGGGAGGGCCGCCAGCTTCTCCGCCAGGGCCTTCCACTCGTCCCACGGATATGCGCTGATGCAGCGGTCCAAGCCCCGGGCCAGGACCAGGCCGGATTGCAGGGACTCCCGAAAGCGGGCCGGGATCGCCAGGCGTCCCTTCTGGTCGATGCTGTGCTCGTACTCGCCCAGGAACATCGACGGCCTCGCCCCACTAGAGAGCCTGTTTCCCCACCTTTCCCCACTTCCCACCACCCGGCGGGCCACATCCTAGCAGGTTCTGCCCCCCTTGGCAATAGAATACCCGTTCGATTTTTCACCATCCTGGCGTGCCATCGCCGCGGCTTTCTGGTAGACTGGAGGGGGAATCCTCCAGCAACGGGAGGATGGGTATGCTACGAGCAGTGGACCAGGAGCAAAGGGACGCCGCCGTGCGCCGGGCCGTGGCGGCGCTGCGCCGTGGTGGGGTCATCGCCTTCCCCACCGATACGGTGTACGGTGTCGGTGCCGCCCTCTCCCACCCGGACGCGATCGCCCGCATCTACACCATCAAAGAGCGCCCGCCCGATAAGCCCCTCCAGGTGCTCCTGGCGGACGTGGGCCAGATCCCGCTGGTGGCCCGTGCGGTCCCGGGGCCGGCGCAGCGGCTGGCGGCGCGCTTCCTGCCCGGCGGGCTGACCCTGGTGCTGTGGCGTACGCCCGCTGTGCCCGACGTGGTGACGACGGGCGGGGAGACCGTGGCCGTGCGGGTGCCCGACCATCCCCTCTTCCTGGCCCTGGCGCGTGCCCTGGGCGAGCCGGTGGTGGCGACCAGCGCCAATCGCTCCGGGCAGCCCAGCCCCGTCACAGCCGAAGAGGTGGCAGCGCAGTTGGGGGGCCGGGTCGATCTCATCCTGGACGGGGGCCGCTGTCCGATGGCGCGGGACTCCACCGTGCTGGACCTGACCGTGAGCCCGCCGCGGGTGCTGCGGGAGGGGGCGGTGCCCCGCGCCGCGCTGGAGGAAGTGTGCGGGCCGCTGGCCGCCTCGTGAGGGTACTCCCGCGGCGGCTCCTCTCTTGTGGGCGCAGGGCTGCGGGTACGCCCGCGTGGCTGCGAGATGTTTTCAACGGCGCATGAATCTGCTACTCTAGAGACGGTCAGGGAGTGGCGGTGAGGCCGCGGACGCGGGCGGCCTCCGTCAACGTTGCCCGGCAAACAGAGCGTTCCCCTCTGGACCGGCACAGAAGGAGGCGTACCGGATGCGCATCGCCCTCGGCAGTGATCACGCGGGGTTCCGCCTGAAACAAACCGTCGCAGAGTTCCTGGCGGAGTGGAGCCACGAGGTGGAGGACTATGGCTGTTACGATACCCTGCCCGTGGACTACCCCGATGTCGCCCGGGAGGTGGGCCTTGCCGTCGCGGAAGGCCGCTGCGACCGGGGCATCCTGGTGTGCAGCAACGGCGTGGGCATGAGTATCGCCGCCAATAAGGTCCAGGGCATCCGGGCGGCCCTGTGCCACGATACCTTCAGCGCCCGCCGGTGCCGCGAGCACAACGACGCCAACGTGCTCTGCCTGGGCGAGTGGGTTATCGGGCAGGGCGTGGCGCGGGAACTGGTGTGGGCCTTCCTGACCACCGGGTTCCTGGCCGACCATGAGCGCCATGTCCGTCGCGTGGGCAAGATCGCGGCGCTGGACGGTGAGCGGCCGGGACCGACCCCCACGGCGCCGGGCGTCGCGCGCGCCGGCAGTGTCTTGTGATCGGTCCGGGCGGTGTCCCGACTCCCGCCGCAGGGGGTGCCGGTTGGCGGTAGCAACCCTCTTGGAGCAGTGTCGTGGGCTGGTAGAGGCAGAGTTGCGGCAGGTCGTAGACGGTCGCACTCTGCCTCTTTACGCGGTGATGCGCTACCACCTGGGATGGACGGCGCCGGACGGGACACCACTCCCCGACGGCAGCGCGGGCAAGGGGGTGCGCTCGGCCTTGTGTTTACTGGCCTGTCGCGCCGTTGGCGGCGACCCTGTGCGGGCGGTGCCCGCGGCCGCGGCCCTGGAACTCGTCCACAACTTCTCCCTGATCCACGACGACATTCAAGACCGTAGCCCGACGCGGCGCCATCGCGCCACCGTCTGGTCCCTGTGGGGGGAGGCCCAGGCCATCAACGCCGGCGACGGGATGTACGCGCTGGCCCGCCTGGCGCTGCTGCGCCTGAGCGACCAGGGGGTGCCCCCGGAGCGGGTGCTGGAGGCGGCGCGCCTGCTGGATGAGGCTTGCCTCCGGCTCTGCGAGGGCCAGTTCCAGGATATGGAGTTCGAGACGCGCCTGGACATCACGGTGCCCCAGTACCTCGACATGATCGGCGGCAAGACGGCGTCCCTGATCGCCGCCTCGCTGCACCTGGGCGCGCTCCTCGGCACCGAGGACCGGCGGGTGGTCGAGCAGTTCCGGCTGGGGGGGTATCAGTTGGGCCTGGCCTTCCAGGTGCAAGATGATATTCTGGGCGTGTGGGGTGAGGCCACGCGCACCGGCAAGGAACCCAGCGACATCGCGCAGCGCAAGAAGTCGCTGCCCATCATCTATGGTCTGGCCTGCGCCCAGGAGGCCGACCAGCAGGAGCTTCAGCGCGTGTACCGCAGCCCCCAACTCTACCCGGAGGATGTGGGGCGCGTGACCGCCATCCTCGACCGCTACGCCGTCCGGTCCCGTGCCCAAGACCTGGCCGCCACCCTGTACCAGGAAGCGCTGGAGCAGTTGCGGGCGTCGGGCGTGACCGGGGGGGCCATGGATGACCTCTTCGAACTGGCCGCGTTCCTCAGCGCACGCGATTATTAGCTGCCCGCCGTCGGCCAGCCCTGCGATCACCGACCCTGAGCGTCCCCTGCTCCCCGGCGCGCCGTCCGGCCCAGTGCGGCATCTGTGCAAGGTGCTGCTATGGTGGAGAGGATTGATGCGGAAGAAAACCGTTCGCGATCTTGATGTCGGCGGCAAACGGGTGTTGGTCCGGGTGGACTTCAACGTCCCCTTCGACCGGAAGACCCACACCATCCTCGATGATACCCGCATCCGGGCCGCGCTTCCGACCATCGAGTACCTGATAGGCCAGGGGGCCTACACCATTTTGTGCTCCCATCTGGGGCGGCCCGATGGCAAGGTGGTAGAAGACCTGCGGCTGGGGCCGGTGGCGCTGCACCTGGCCGGGCTCCTCAAGCGCGACGTGACCTACTGCCTGGAAGTGGTCGGACCGGAGGTCGAGGAGGCGATCCGGCTGCGCCGCCCCGGCGACGTGGTGATGCTGGAGAACATCCGCTTCTCCCCCGGCGAGGAGGATAACGCCCCGGCGTTTGCCAAGCAACTGGCGGACCTGGCCGAGGTCTACGTCAACGACGCCTTTGGCACGGCCCACCGCGCCCACGCCTCCACGGAAGGGGTCGCCCGGTACCTGCCCGCCGTGGCGGGCTTCCTCATGGAGAAGGAGCTGGAGTTCCTGGGGCGGGTGGTCGCCAGCCCGGAGCACCCCATGGCGGTCATCATCGGGGGGGCCAAGGTCAGCTCCAAGATCGGGGTCTTACGGAACCTGCTGGGCAAGGCCGACCGCTTCCTCATCGGGGGTGGCATGGCCAACACCTTCCTGGCGGCCCAGGGCAAGAACGTGGGCGCCTCCACGGTGGAGCAGGACGTGCTCGCCACGGCCCGTGAGTTCCTGGAGCAGGCCCGGCAGCAGGGGGCGCGGGTGCTGCTGCCCATCGACGCGGTGGTAGCCGATCGCTTCGCGCCCGATGCGGCCACCCAGACCGTGGACATCGACGCGGTGCCGGAGGGCTGGCTGGTGCTGGACATCGGCCCCAAGACGGCCTCGCTGTACGCCCAGGAGATCATCGACTGCGCCACGGTGTTGTGGAACGGGCCGATGGGCGTCTTCGAGATGCCTGCCTTCGCGGAGGGCACCCATGCCGTCGCCCGCGCCGTGGCCGATGTGCAGGGGACGACGGTGGTGGGCGGCGGCGAGACCGTCGCCGCGGTGGCGGAGCAAGGGCTGGAAGACCAGATCGACCACGTGTCCACCGGCGGCGGCGCCAGCCTGGAGTACCTGGAAGGGCAGGAGCTGCCGGGCGTGGCCGCGTTATTGGAATAAGTAGCGTGCCACCGCGGTACACACGGCACGCGCGAGAACAGATGCAAGAGAGGGGCTTTTCCGAGCGGCATGTGGAGGCAGTGCTGGCACGTCCAGCGGAGACTTTTATCGGTGAGTCGACAGAGGGAGCCTGGGTTTACCATCGACGATTAGGACGCAAGAACGTCTACGTCTTAGTCGAGCCGTATCCCAATCCCGACTGGGTGGTCATTTCGGTTATGCCCTGGAAACCGGGCATGGTAAGACCATGATGCAACTGAAATATGATCCGGAAGCTGATGCGATCTATATCCGCTTTTCTGACCAGAAGAGTGCGAAAATGCGGACCGTCCGGGGTAACCTGGGTAATGCCGCGGTGGACTACGCTGCTGATGGGAGTGTCGTCGGGGTGGAACTGCTGGGCGTGAGCGCCGGCATCGACCTGCGCGGACTGCCGGAATCAGAGCAGATCGGTGCGCTCCTCCAGGATCACGGGTTCCTAGTATTCCCGGACAGGAGGGCAGCCAGTGTGCTCAAGGAGAGACGCCCTTATAGCGAGCGGGCAGCAGCACGGAAACAACTGCTGGAGAACCTGTTACGCCAGTCGGGGCTGAGCCTGGATGACCTCAGTGAGAGTGGTCAAAAATCCCTTCATGAATATGCCCGGCAGGTTTCCATCGTAAGCACCGCACCGAGCGCGTCCTGGAATGGCGCCCTAGTTGAACTCTGCAACGCCGTGGAGTCAGAGCTGATGGTAATCCTGACCGGGCCTGGCGGGCTTGAAGACGTCGCGCAAGCCAACGGTCTTGGGGGCAAGGCCCACAGCCTGAAGGCGCTAGCCGGAGACCAGAAGATCAAACAGCGTCTCCGAGTTGCGGGGCTACCTCCTGGCTATATCCTCGGAACGCTACCTCCACAGCTAGAGAGTCTAGTGAAACTCCGTAGCACATCTGGCGCGGCGCATGGCTCTGTAGAACCCCAAAATGCGACCAGGGAGGACGTGGAAGCCGCGCTCAAGCTGGCCGTTACGGGTGCGGACGCAATGATTCCCCACCTCGTCAAACTCCGGAAGAACATGAAAGCAATAAAATGAGTGTACGCAAGGTTCTCGTCGTCTGCGCAGGGAACACCTGCCGGAGTCCGATGGCAGGTGGAATCCTCCAACGCCTTGTACTCGAGATAGGGAGAAACATAGAGGTTAAAACGGCAGGTTTCTCACCAGGCTCGTCATTAGCTCCGCATGCAGTTGAAGTTATGCAAGAAATAGGTATCGATATATCTTCAGACGCACCGAAGCGTATTACGGAAGACCTCGTCGAATGGGCTGACATGATCATACCCGTTTGTGCTGGTTATGGAGGAGAGTTAGTAGACTTTTTCGCTGAAGACCGCATAGAGGAGAAGATTCGCTATCTCAGCCGTGATATCCCTGATCCATTCGATGGTGACCGGCAGTGCTATCGTGATTGTCGAGACTTCTTATACGAAGAAATCAGGAAATTACTGTTAGATTTATAAGGCACTATGTCAGTGGATGCTTATACCATAGGAGCTACACATGGCAAACTTTGATCTAATGCGCGAGCTGGCCGTTTCCACGCCCTCTAAGATCATCATGCTGGTCATTGACGGTTTGGGGGGCCTGCCCACCCCGGAGAGCGGCAGCGAGCTGGAGGTGGCCCGTATCCCCAACTTCGACCGCCTGGCGCGAGAGTCCCTCTGCGGCCTCATCCAGCACGTGGCGCCGGGCATCACCCCTGGCAGCGGGCCGGGGCACCTGGCCCTCTTCGGCTACAACCCCTTACAGTACACCATCGGGCGGGGCGTCCTGGAAGCGGTGGGCATCGAGTTCGACCTGCGGCCGGGCGACCTGGCCGCCCGCGGCAACTTCTGCACTGTGAACGCCGAGGGCGTGCTCACCGACCGGCGCGCCGGGCGTCCCTCCCAGGAGCTCAACGAGGAACTGTGCGCTGCCCTGCAAGGCATGACCATTGACGGGGTCCAGGTGTTGGTCCAGCCGGTGCGGGAGCACCGCTTCGTGGCGGTGTTCCGGGGGCCGGGCCTGGCCGAGGGCCTGAATGACACCGACCCCCAGCGGGAGGGGCTGACGCCGCTCCCGGTCAAGGCCCTGCGCCCGGCGGCCGAGCGAGCGGCGGACATCGCCAACCACTTCATCGCCGAGGCCCGCGCTCGGCTCCAGGGCCGGGAGACGGCCAACATGATCATGCTGCGGGGCTTTTCCCAGTTGCCCACCATCCCCCCCTTCCCGGAGATCTTCCGGCTGCGGGCGGCAGCCGTCGCCATCTATCCCATGTAACGGGGCCTGGCGAAGCTGGTGGGCATGGACGTCGTCACGACGGGCGCCGCCTTCGAGGATGAGATCGCCACGGTCCGGGAGCGCTACACCGAGTACGATTTCCTCTACGTCCATTATAAGAAAGCCGACAGCGCCGGGGAGGACGGCAACTTCGCCGCCAAGGTCCAGGCTCTGGAGGAGGTGGACCGCTTCCTGCCGGCGCTGATGGACGACCTCAACCCCGAGGTGCTCATCGTGACGGGCGACCACTCCACGCCCGCGTTGCTCAAGGGCCACAGTTGGCACCCGGTGCCGGTGGCCCTGCGCAGCCGCTCCGTCCGGGGCGACGAGGTGACGGAGTTCACCGAGCGGGCCTTCCGCTTCGGCGACCTGGGCCGCTTTCCGGCGGAGGAGCTCATGCCCATCGCGATGGCCAACGCGCTGAAGCTGGCGAAGTACGGGGCGTAACTACCCACTCACCACAGAGCGCACCGAGACCACGGAGATGGAGGATCACCCTCTTTTCCTCCGTGTGCTCGGTGGTCTCTGTGGTGCATCCGAAAGGACGGCCGGAGCCGTGAGCAGACGGGAGGACAGCATGCCCACGCCCTTCATCGCCGGGAACTGGAAAATGAACACCACCCTGGACGAGGCCGTTGCGCTGGCGCGCGGGGTCGCCGCGGAGCTGGCCGACTTCGACGGCGTCGAGGTGGCCGTGTGCCCGCCCTTCGTCTCCCTGGCCGCGGTGCGCGACGCGCTGACCGGCAGCGCCATCGCCGTGGGCGCCCAGAACATGTACCACGAGGATAAGGGCGCCTTCACCGGAGAGGTGTCTCCCCTCATGCTCAAGGGCCTGTGCGCCTACGTAATCCTGGGACACTCGGAGCGCCGCCAGTACTTCCACGAGCAGGATGCCGACGTCAACGCCAAGCTGCACGCGGCGGTCAACCACGCGCTGCGGCCCATTCTCTGCGTGGGCGAGAACCTCCAGCAGCGGGAGCAGGGCGCGACCGAGAGCGTCATCGCCGGCCAGGTGCGGGGCGCGCTGAGCGGCGTTCCCTGGACGGCGGACCTTGTCATCGCCTATGAGCCTATCTGGGCCATTGGCACCGGGAGAGCGGCCACCGGGCAGCAGGCCGCCGAGGTCGCGGCCCTCATCCACCGGGAAGTCGCCGCCCTGTACGGCGCATCCCGGAGCGAGAGCGTCCGCATCCTGTACGGCGGCAGCGTGACGGCGGCCAATATCGGCGAGTTCGTCTCGCACAAAGGCATTGACGGCGCGCTGGTGGGCGGCGCCAGCCTGCGGGCCGCCGAGTTTGCGGCCATCGTGCGGCAGACCGCCGCGGCCAAAGCGCAACTCGCCGGTCGCGAGTGACCGTCCCTATAGGGATCATGACGACCGCGCAAAGTCAGGCACATCAGAAGCTGGTCGCCATCGTGGGCCCGACCGCCGTGGGCAAGAGCGCCCTGGCCCTGGCCCTGGCTCCCCGTTTCCAGGGGGAGATCGTCAGCGCCGACAGCCGCCAGGTCTACCGCGGCATGGACATCGGCACGGCCAAAGCCACGCCCCAAGAGCGCCAGCGTGTCCCCCACCACCTGATTGACAGCGTCTCCCCGGACCAGGACTTTAGCGTGGCCGTGTACCAATCCCTGGCGTGGGCTGCGCTGGAAGACATCTGGGCGCGGGGCCGCCTGCCCTTCCTGGTGGGAGGGACCGGGCTGTATGTACGCGCTGTGCTGGGTGGCCTGGCGGTGCCGGAGGTGCCCCCGGACCCGGAGTTACGGCAGCGCCTGGAGGAGCGTGCCCAGGAAGAGGGAGCGGAAGCCCTCTACCAGGAGTTGGCCGCGGTAGACCCGGCAGCCGCGGCCAAGATCCACCCCCGCAATGTGCGCCGGACCATCCGCGCCCTGGAGGTCTGGTACAAGACCGGGCGGCCCTTCTCCCAGCTGGGTGAGCGCCGCCCGCCCGCCTGCGACGTCCTGACCCTCGGGCTCACCACCGACCGCAAGGACCTGTACCGGCGCATTGATGAGCGGGTGGAGGCGATGCTGGCGGCAGGCTGGCTCGACGAGGTGCAACGCCTCATGGACCGGGGCTACGACTTCAGCCGTCCGGCCTTCAGCGGGCACGGCTACCGGGAGCTGGCGGCCTACCTGCGGGGCGAGATCGACCTGCCCACCGCGGTGCAGCGGGTGCGGCACCTCATCCATCGCTTCGCCCGCTCGCAGTACGCCTGGTTCCGCCTCAACGACCCGTCCATCCACTGGTTCGACCTCCATACGCCCGACCTGGAGGATCGCGCCGCGGACCTGGTGGCAGCGTGGCTCGCAGGGCGCGCGGCGGCGTAAGACCGGTCCACCACCGAGCGCACCGCGCGGGCTTGGTCGTTCGCCCCACCCTTGGTCTCTGGGCTCTCGGTGTGCTCGGTGGTGAGCGACGCCCTGCTTGGGCGGGGGCGGAACGTTGCCTCTCCGTGGAGAAACCGGTATCATAACCAGCACGGCTACCAGAGTCGGAGGAGCAAGGGGATGCAGTTCGTCAAGATGCACGGCGCAGGCAATGACTTCGTGATGGTCGATGCGCGCGGTCTCCAGCGTCCGTGGCCGGAGTTGGCGGTGCAGGTCTGCGACCGGCACTTTGGCGTTGGCGCGGACGGCCTGATCCTGGTCCTGCCCGCGGAGGGCGCGGATTTCCGGATGCGCATCTTCAACCCCGACGGCTCCGAGGCCGAGATGTGTGGCAACGGCATCCGGTGTTTCGCGAAATTTGTGGTTGAGGATAGGTTGCTCAGTCAGGCGCAGGAGACGCTGCGGGTGGAGACGCTGGCCGGAGTGCTCTCCGTGCGCCCGGCCTGGGTCCAGGGCCGCATCGCCGCGGTGCAGGTGAGCATGGGCCAGCCGCGCTTCCAGCCCGAGGACCTCCCGGTGGCCCTACCCTCCAGCCCAGCCTACGTATGGGACCATCCCCTCGCAGTGGACGGCCATGCCCTGAAGCTCTCCTTCGCCTCGATGGGCAATCCCCACGCCGTCCACTTCCTGGAGACCCCGGTGGCCGACTTTCCCCTGGAGCGCATTGGACCGCAGGTGGAGACGCACCCCCTGTTCCCCCGGCGGGTGAACTTTGAGATTGCCCGCGTGGTGGACCGGGGCCACATGGACGTGCGGGTGTGGGAGCGGGGCGCCGGGCTGACCCTCGCCTGTGGGACGGGCGCCTGTGCAGTGGCCGCCATCGCCATCGCGCGGGGCCTGGTGGATACTCCGGTGGAGGTGCGGCTCCCCGGAGGGGTGTTGACGATAGCTTGGGACGGCCAGGGTGAGGTCTTCATGACCGGCCCCGTGGCCGAAATCTTTCGAGGAGTATGGCATGAGTGAGACCCCACAGGCGTTTGGGGATCTGCCGGCAGCGCAGCAACAGGACGTCCACGCCTTGAGCGCGACACTGGTCCGCGCGTCGCTGAACGCTGCCAATAAAGTAAGTCAGGAATGGGGTGAGTTGCCGGACCACGTCGCGATGAGCGACATCATCCACTTCACCATTCGGACGGAGATGCTCCTGTTCTTGATGCACATGGTCAGCCGGTATGCCTTCATCGAGTTCGGGGATGCAGTGCGGACCAAACTCCAGGATGCGCTGGTGGAGGTGACGCTGCCGACGTACATCGAGACCAGCTTTGGCAACAGCACCAGCGAGTGGCGGGCCAACATGCTCTCGGCGCTCTTGCACCACCTGCGCGAGGCTGAAATGGACTACAAGCGCTGCACCGCGCTCCTGGATGAGAGCGACCCGACGACCGATGACAGCGTGGTGACGACGCTCGCGTACCGGGTTACGGTGCCGTTGCAGATGGACGATGCCATCGTGACGCTCTCGCTCATCCGGGTCGGGTTGGGCACGCTGGTGGAGACCGACCTGAAGAAGCGTGTCCAGGCCCTCGGCATGAGCCTGGCCGCCAGCGGGGTGCGCTCGGGCTAGCGCACGAGATTTGCTCCCTGCGGTGTGATAGGGTGGGCAGCCGGACAGCGTGAAGGTCCGGCTGCCCGGCTGCCCCTAACGATCGCGTGGCGACCTGGGTGAGGTGTGTATGGCTGGCCCGGTAGTCGAGGTGTTCCGGGGAGCGTGGCAGGCGTGAGCGCTTGCCCGTAAAGGGTACTAAGCCGGGCCCCTATGATGGGAGCGAGGAAAAGGGCCGTCATTGGCTTCAGAAGGGGCCATGAAGATGCACCCAGTGCTATCGTTCCGTCGTTCAACGATCGTCCTGGCGGGAGCGCTCATGGTGGGCATGGGTCTCAGTTGGTGGGCTACCGGCTCAGCGCAGGCTGGCACCGGGCCGACGCTGACCACCCGGTATACCAGTACCCCGCCCACGATCGATGGGACCATCGGTGCAGGAGAATGGGGACCGCCGCTGGCCATCACCCTGAACGGCTTCAACGATCCGACGAAGACTCGTTCGGCGGAGCTGTACGTGCTGTACTCTGCCACCGACCTCTATGTGGGGTTAGTCTTTTCAGAGCCCTCAAGCGCCAGCGGGGACATGGTGGAACTCGACTTCGACCGCAATCATGACCACAACGCGACCGCGGGGTCCGAGGACGCGCTCCGCTACGAAGGGGGGCCAGTCGATCTCTTCTGGGCAGGGAATGACTGGGCGCGGGATACCGTCCAGCATGGTACGGTCGTCCGGACTTTCGGGGGCGGCAAATACACCTATGAGTTTCGCAAGCCACTCAACTCGGGCGACGCGCAGGACATGGCGGCCAGCCCAGGGACTACTTTAGGCTTCCGCTTCTACACCTATGATGCCGATATCTCCGAGGGTTTCCGCTACCCGGCCAGTAGCCGGGCTGGCGGTGAGGTCGCGGTCGAATGGGGCAAGTGGGCCGACCTGAGCCTGGCGATTCCACCCCGCATCACCACGGCGCCGGCCCTGGCCACACCGGCAGGCGGCACGCAGCTCGCAGGCATGGGTACCGCGCTCTCCTGGACCAATCCGGAGGGCACCACGCAGAACCAGATCCAGGTGCTGCCCGCCAAACTGGACGGCCCGGCCATCAATCTCATCCGGAATGCAGAGACAAGCTTCACCATTCCGGCCCCCGCGGTCGGACAGGGCAACTACATCATGCTCCCCGGCATGACCTACACCTGGCGCGTGCGGGCCACCAGCAAGCTCACCTTTGCACCCGAGAATGACCCCGAATGGGGCCCCTGGGCGGAGCGCACCTTCCGCACCGGGTTGCGGGGCAGCTCCCGCATCACCCTGGTCTCTCCGGCCGATGGGGCCACCGTCGGGACGGGGTCGCAGGTCTTGCAGTGGGACAACGAGGACCACGACGTGTTTTACTACGAGATCCAGGTGAGTGGGGACACCCGCTTTGACCCCGAGCCGGCGACGGCGACGAGCTTTGTCTGGTGGAACTTGACCCACGGCGGGCAGAGCGACCCCCTCAACTCCTGGCGGACGCCGCCGCTGGAAGCCGGCCAGACCTACTTCTGGCGCGTGCGGCCGCGCGTGCAGGGGGATGGCGCTCCGGTGGATTGGTCCTCTGTGCGGAGCTTCAAGGCCCAGTAGTATCGCTTCCGGATGAAGGCTGGAGGCAAAGGTCGCGCTCATGCTGAGCGTCAGCGGAGCAGCCGTGCCCCGGTTGCTCGGGGAATACGGACGCTTCGCTGACGCTCAGGGTGACACCACTTCGTGTTCACCGGGATGTGGTAGGAGCGGTCTCTATAACCGGTCCGGTGGCTGAGGTGTTCCCGGGGAGAGTGGGCGGAAAGCACATGAAGACCTATGTCCTTCGAGTCAGCTTAGAACAGGAAGAGGACGGCCGCTGGAGCGCCTGGATCGATGCGCTCCCCGGCTGCGCCGCGTGGGGCTACACCAGAGATGAAGCACTGAAAGCCATCGAGGATGCGGCTGCTATGTATGTCGAGGATGTGCTAGAGGCAGAGAACGAAAGACAAGCGTAGAGGAGCTTTACGCCCAATTCTCTAGTCCTCTCCGTGGTCTCTGTGTTCTCTGTGGTAAATCCAACACAGAAAGGAACTTCTGCCTGTGCGTCTTGCCAACCGCATCGCCCAACTGCCACCCTACCTGTTCTATGAGATCAGCAAGCGCATCGCCGAGAAGCGGGCCAAGGGCGAGGACGTGATCTCCCTGGCCATCGGCGACCCGGACCTGCCCACCCCCGACCACATCATCGACTCGCTGGTGGAGGCCGCGCACGACCCGGTCAACCACCGCTACCCGGAGTCCGACTCCCTCCCGGAGTTGCGGCAGGCCGTGGCCGAGTGGTACCAGCGCCGGTTCAACCTCGCCTTCGACCCGAACAAGGAAGTCCTGCCCCTCATCGGCTCCAAGGAGGGCATCGGCCACATCGCCCTCTGCCTGATTGACCCCGGCGACGTGGCCCTGGTGCCCGACCCCGGCTATCCGGTGTACAGCATCGGTACCATGTTTGCGGGGGGCACCTCCCATTTCCTGCCCCTGAAGGAGGAGCACGACTTCCTCCCCGACCTGGACGCCGTGCCCGCCGACGTGGCCCACCGCGCTAAGGTGCTGTGGATCAACTACCCCAACAACCCTACCGGGGCCACGGCAGAACTGGACTTCTACGAGCGGGTGGTCCATTTTGCCAAGAAGTATGACGTGGCCGTGTGCCACGATGCCCCCTACAGCGAAGTGGCCTACGACGGCTACCGCCCGGCCAGCTTCCTGGAGGCCCCCGGCGCCCGCGACGTGGGCATGGAGTTCCATTCCTTCTCCAAGACCTACAACATGACGGGCTGGCGCATCGGCATGGCCGTGGGCAACCCGACCCTGGTGGATGCTTTGCTGCGGGTCAAGTCCAACCTGGACTCCGGCATCCCCCAGGCCATCCAGCAGATGGCGATTACCGCCGTCAACGGCTCCCAGGAGAACGTCCCCCTGCGCAATGACCTGTACCAGCGCCGCCGGGACCGCATCGTGGCGGTCTTGAAGCCGTTGGGCTTCCGGGTGCGCTCGCCCAAGGCGGCCTTCTACATCTGGGCCGGGCTGCCGGAGGGCTTCACCTCCTCCATCGAGTTTGCCGCCCGGATGTTAGATGATATCGCGGTGGTGGTCACGCCCGGCATCGGCTACGGCCAGTACGGGGAGGGCTACATCCGCATCTCCATCAC
>JACQUQ010000147.1 GCA_016210175.1 Chloroflexota bacterium
CCGCCAGGCGGGACACCAGCCCTGTCATCCGGGACCGGTCGGCCCTCGCGTCGGGTGCGGCGCTCCCCAGGCCATAGGTCCATTCCCCGGCCTCATTGCGGCGCAGGGCGATGCGCTCGCTCCCTACCGTGACCTGCACCCCGGTGATCTCATCCGTCGTGTAGCCCACCAGGGTCGGGGTCTCGACCTGGGACACGCCCGTCTCCTCCGGCTCCTCCCGGTCGCCCACGGCGAAGTAGGCTCCGACCAGCGCCAACAGCAGCGCCCCCAGCACAAGCGTCACCCGGAAGTTCATGGCGCTCCCCCTAGCGGCGGCTCCACCAGGTTGCCAGGCCCCACAGCAGGATGAGACCGGGGAAGAGGGCCGCGCTGGACAGCAGCACCATGGGGTACTGCCCCTGGGTGAGGACGACCGTGGGGATGTCGAGCTCCTTGGGCCGGATGCCGATGGCCTCTTCCTGCTGGGCCACCCAGTTCACCGCATTCAGAAGGAAGTCCTGGTTGCCGATGCCCCGAATGGCCTGGAGGATGCCGTTGGCAAAGGCGTCGGCGCTGGCAATGACCACCAGCCGCCCGCGCACCTCGTTCTGCGCCGGAGGTTCCACGCTGACGGCCAGGCGCAGCGGCCCCTTGGCATCCTGCCCTTCGTCGAACTGGGGCGGCGCCTGAAGGTTGGTCTCCAGCCAGCTATCGGGGCTGCTCTCCATCAAGGGCTGGACGAGCACTCCGGTGGGGCGTTCTCCGGCATCGAGGATGGCTGCGGAGCGAGGGAAGATGGTGAGCGGCAGGGACTCGGTGATGGTGGAGCGGCCCGGCCGCTGCACCGCAGGCGTGGTCACGTCGCCCAGCGCGGCGCCCTGGTCCACCACCACGCCTTCGCCCAGCTTCAGGCCGAAGGGGGCCAGCAGTTCGTTGTAGGACGGGTCGCTGCCCGGACTCAGGAGGAGCACGGCGCGGCCGCCGCCGTTGAGGAATTGCAGCAGCTTGTCCTTTTCCTCGGGGAGCAGGGGCGAGACCGGGACCACCTGCACCCGGCCGCCGACATTGCGGACCCCCATGCCGGTATTGATGACCACGACCCCTTGCTTCCAGGTGTCATCGGACGCTGTCGCCAGGTTCAGCGGCTCGACCGTGAAGTTGTCGCGCTCCAGGGCGGCCCGGACGTCGCCGTAGCCGTTGGCGTCGAAGTCGTCCGTGCTGCGCTCGCCGTGGCCGGTCAGGAAGTAGACCGTGGTCTCCCGGTCGCTGGTGAGCTTGAGCAGGGCGCCGGTGATCTGGCTCTCGGTGACGGCGGTCACATCCTGGCGCTGGTCGCCGGACTGGACGACCAGGGTGCCGTCCTGCTGGATGCCCAGTTGCCGGGCGCGGCCCGGCTGCTGGTCGGGGTCCACGAACTCCACCTGAAGCTTGTCCGTGTGGGTCTGGTACTCCTTCAGCAGATCTTCGGCCTGCTGCCGACCCGCCGCGGCGAACGCGGTGTAAAAGCCCGTGATGGTGATAGGCTCCTGGAGGTTGCCCAGGACCTTCTGGGTCTGCTCGGAGAGGGTGTAGGTCCCTTCGGCGGTCAGGTCCCAGCGCACCTTGAGCTTGCTCACCACCAGGTTGGCCGCCACCAGCACCGCCAGGGCGAGGGCGACCATCACGAAGGTGTTGCCGCCATAGCGGAAGCGGCGGGCGCCTTCGCTGCGGTGGGCCGTATCCAGCGGCGGGATCTCCGGGGGGGTCACGGTCGGTGCAGCCATTAGAGCCACCTCCGGGTCTGCAACGAGGTATAGGTCAGGAAGAGGAACCCGGCGATGAGGCTGAGGTGGTAGACCACCGAGCGCAGGTCGATGACCCCGCGGGCGAAGTCGTAGAAGTGGGTGGGCAGGGTCAGGAACTGGAGCAGTTGGGCGGCCTGCCCTCCGGCAATGCTCCCCAGCGCGCCGACCAGCCACAGGCCCAGCGCCAGGGCGAAGGCTATGACTGCGGCTACGACCTGGTTTGAGGTGAGGGACGAGGCGAACAGGCCTACCGCCAGCAACACCCCGCCCTGGAGCAGCAGCCCCAGGTAGCCGCTCAGCAGCGGCCCGGCATCGGGGGCGGCGCCTGCCAGCACCCGCAGCAGCACCACGTACCACAGGGTGGGGACCAGGATGACGGCGTAGAGCAGGAAGCTGGCCAGGAACTTGCCTACCACCACTTCGCTGTCCCGGAAGGGCAGGGTCAGCAGGAGCTCCACGGTGCCGGTGCGCCGCTCCTCGGCTAGCAGCCGCATGGTGATGAGCGGCGCCAGGAAGAGCAGCAGAAAGTTCATGTTCTCGAAGACGTAGCGCAGGGTGGCCTGGCGGGTGTTGATCAGGATGAGCGCAAACAGGAAGCCGCTGATAGCCAGGAAGATGGCCGCCAGGACGTAGGCCACCGGCGACACCGTATAGGCGCTCCACTCCCGCCGGGCGATGGTGCTAACCGCGCGCATGTACCGCCTCCTCCTCCCCGCTCTCCTCCTCCACGTGGGACTCGCTGGTGGTCAGGCGCAGGAACACATCTTCCAGGCTCATGCTCGCAGTGCGCAACTCGCGCAGCCCCCAGCCGTGCCCCGTCACCAGCCCGGCCAGGGCCTCGCCCACCTCCTCCTCGGAGCGGCAGTCTACCAGGAACCGCGTGAGCGCGCCCGCGTCCTGGGCCGCCACGTCGAGGACGTAGGGCTGGGCGCGCAGCGTCTCCTCCACCGCGGCGCGCGGACCCCGCACCAGCAGCGACCAGCGTTCCCCGCCGGTCAGGCGCGCCACCAGGCTGTCCGGGCTGTCCTCTGCCACTACCCGGCCTTCGTTGATGATCACGACCCGGCGGCAGATCATGCTGACCTCGGGCAGGATGTGGCTGCTCAGGATGATGGCCCGGCGCTCTCCCAACTGGCGGATGAGCTGGCGGATCTCGGTGATCTGGCGCGGGTCCAGGCCCACGGTCGGCTCATCCAGCACCAGCACATCCGGGTCATGGAGGATGGCCTGGGCCAGCCCGACCCGCTGCCGGTAGCCCCGCGACAGGCGCCCGATGATGGTCTCCCGCACGTCTTCCAGGCGGCACTCCTCCAGGGCGTTGTTGATAGCCCGTCGCTCGCGCCCGCCGCCCAGGCTGCGGGCGCGAGCGACGAAGGCCAGGAAGTCCCGGACGGTCATCTCGGTGTACAGGGGGACATTTTCGGGCAGGTAGCCCAGGTGGCGACGGGCCTCCAGGGACTGGGTCAGGACATCGAATCCGGCCACCCGCACCAGACCGCTGCTAGGGGGAAGAAAACCAGCGAGGATACGCAGGGTCGTGGTCTTCCCGGCGCCGTTCGGCCCCAGGAGACCGAGGATCTCGCCCTGCGGGATGGAAAAGGAGACATCCGTAACGGCCTGCTTGGGACCGTAGTGCTTCGACAGGTGCTCGATCTGCACCAAGCTCATAACCTCACCCCACCCCCCGGGAGCGCTTCATCACCTTGGGGAGAGTCTAGCACACAACCCCAGGGGGCAACACCCCCTGGGCCGTCTCCGGGAGCAGAAAAGCGTAAGAATTTCCCCTAGTGGGAGCGCTGGCGGTTTGCCCTGCGACGGGCTCCTACGAGCAGGTCATCCTGAGGAGCGCAGCGACGAAGGAGCCGTACCCAAAGCATCAGGTACGGAGGACAGATTCTTCGCTATCGCTCAGCATGGCAAATTCATGATCAATGTTCATACTTCGTGGCGAGCCGTTCCACTCAAGGACGGCTCAGGATGAGCGGGTATATCCGGCCTTTCCAAGGGAGACCGCGAACTCCTCCCTCCCCTTCATACGTGCGACGACGCTGGCAGGTTGCGGAGCCTGGCACCCCCCGGCAGGTCAGCCCTGGGTCCCGAAGGCGAAGAAGGCGACCGCCACGGCCGCGGCCAGCACGAAGCGGTAGAAGGCGAAGATATCCAGGGGGTGCGCAGCCAGGAAGCGCAGCAGGAAGCGGATGACCAGGTAGCCCACCACCCCGGCGCTGACCATGCCGACCGCCAGGACGTCCAGGCTGCCCAGACCGGTTTCCTGCACGACATCCAGCAGTTGCTTGCTGCCGGCGCCTGCCACGATGGGCGCCGAGAGCAGGAAGGTGAAGCGGGCCGAGGCATCTCGCCGCAGCCCCAGGGCCATCCCCGCGGCGATGGTGACGCCGGAGCGGGAGACGCCCGGCACCAGGGCCAGTGCCTGGGCGCTGCCGATGAGCAGGGCATCGCGCCAGCGCAGGTCGCCCAGGGGCCGCCGCTGCCCGCCGGCCCGCTCCACCCACAGCAGCACCCCGCCGAAGAGGGCGAGCATGGCGGCCACCACCAGCGGCGAGCGCAAGGTGGTCTCGATGGTCTGTTCCAGGAGCAGCCCCGCCAGCACCGCCGGGACCGTGCCCAGGACCAGGGCCAGCGCCTGGCGCGCCGCCGGGTTCCCGGCAACCGCCTTGCCCCGCACGCCGGCCAGCAGGCCCCGCGCCATCTCCAGGAAGTCACGCCAGAAGACGGCCAGGACACCGCCCAGGGTGCCCAGGTGCAGCGCCGCATCAAAGGGCAGCCCGAAGCGCTCCGTGTCCAGCCCCATCACCCATTCCGCCAGCAGCAGGTGCCCCGTGCTGCTCACCGGAAGAAACTCCGTCAACCCCTGGACGATGCCCAGCATGAGGGCCTGAAGCAGTTCCATTCCCCTGGCTCCCTCCCAACGCCGCTTCACCCGGCGCTCCCCCAGGTTTCCCGCTGCCCGCCGCCTGGAGGCCCTCCCCCTCACCGGTGGACGCGCGGCGGAAAAGCCCCGCTCCTGGTGGGCCTACCGAATCTGAGCAGGACGCCTGCGGCAGCCCAACCTTGCGGCCACCCCCGTCCGGGGCGCGCGTGGGCTCTCCAAGGAAAACGGCGGAGCGGGCGGTCCGTCGCGTTGCGCTTCCCGCCTCCTGCGCCCCTGGAGTCTCGCCAGGGGGCTGCCCGTGTGACCGGGGTTGGTGGCGGCAGCTTTCCCGCGTGTTGCCCAGGGAGTCCTCGCGCCTACGGCAAACCGCGGGCCACGGCCCTCCCGGAGCAGGTTCTTTTGTCTCCGGAGGGAGCATGGTAAGCTGGTAGTAGCTCCGTCCAATACGACCGTATTGCTCAGAAAAGCCTGCCCACCAGACCGAAGCCGTCTACGGAAAGGGAAGCCAGCATGACACACGGCGCGAGGGAACGGTACGGTACGCTTTCCCGCCTCATGATCATCGGGGCAGCCTGGTGCAGCGCGTTCCTCTTCATGGGTTGCCGCGACGGTGCGCCCAGCGCTTCCACCGTATCGCCCACCGCGGATGCCACCCGCACACCGCCACGCACGTCCCCCGCTCCCACCGGGGTCCCGGCTGCCACCGCCAGATGGGTGCTGCTGCCACCCGCGTCCACCGCCCCCGCGCCGCGCCGTGACCATACCCTCACCTTCGATACGGACCGCGGGGTGCTCTATCTCTTCGGTGGCCGCACCGGTGGTCTCGACGCCTTCGACGACCTGTGGACGTTCGACCCTACGACGGCCCGCTGGACGCGCGTGGCGGTCTCCGGCCCCCAGCCCAGCGCACGCTTCGGCCATAACGCCTTCTATGACGCCACCGCCAAGCGGCTGGTAGTGACGTTGGGCCAGGCGACGGCCACGACGTTCTTTCACGACACCTGGAGCTTCGATCCCGTGGCTGCTTCCTGGAGCGAACTGGGCGCGGGGTCGGCAGAGCGTCCGGCCACCCGCTATGGGGCCGGTGGGGCCTACGATGCGCACCTGAACCGGTTCCTGGTCTCCCACGGCTTCACCAATTTGGGACGCTTCGATGATACCTGGATCCTCGACCTCGGCGTTCAGCAGTGGCGCAAGGTTGCCACGCAGGGCGCGATACCGGAGCAACGCTGCTTGGTCCGGGCGTGGTGGGAGCCGAGCAGCGGACGCCTGCTGCTCTTTGGCGGGCAGAGCAACCGGCAGCCCTTCCTGGGGGACTTCTGGTCCCTTGACGTCGCGAGCGGCCGGTGGACGGAGAAGCAGCAGGTGCTGCTCCCCAGCCCGCGCCATCTCTATGGCGCCGCCGCGGATGACCGGGCGCGCCGCTGGTACCTCTTCGGCGGGAACACGGCAAACGGGGCGGTGGGCGATACGTGGGTGTACGACGCCGCCCAGGACGGCTGGTCGCTCCTGATAGACCCTGGGGCCGCGGAGGGGCCGTCGGCGCGGTACGGCGCCGACATCACCGTGGCGGGAGAGCGCCTGTTTCTCTTCGGAGGCAACGACGGGACGGGCGACCTGGCAGATATGTGGGCCCTCCCGCTCCCGCCAGCACGCTAGGGCACGGCTGGCGTCGGCGGGGGACCCCATGGGCCACCGTGGGGCTGGGCTGGGAAAGCTGCGCTCTCCCGCCCTGCGACGGGCGCTCCTTAGCCCTGGAGGTGCTTCGCGAAGAAGGCAAACACCTTCTGCCAGCCATCCATGGCCTGCTGCTGGCGATAGTTCGGCCGATCGTAGTAGAAGAAGCCGTGCCCCGCCCCGGCGTACATGTGGAACTCGTAGGTCTTGCCGTGCTTCTTCAACTCCTCCTCGTGCTGTTGCACCTGGGCCGGCGTCGGGCTCTGGTCCTCCTCCCCGAACAGGCCCAACAGCGGGCACGACAGGTCTTTGGTGTAGTCGATGGGCGCGACCGGCAGTTGCGGGGTCAGATCCTGCGGGGCCATCACCACGCGGCCGCCCCACAGGTCCACGACGGCATCGAACCCCTGGACCCGACAGGCCGTCAGGTAGGCATGCCGGCCGCCGGAGCAACTGCCAATAATGCCGACCCTCCCGTTGCTATAGGGGAGTGACCGCAGGTAGCGCATCGCCGCCGCGCAGTCGCCGACCACCGCATCGTCCACGAGGCCGCCCGCCCCCCGTGCGCTCGCCGCGACGTCATCCGGGGAGCCGTGGCCGAAGCGGTAGTACAGGTTGGGGCAAATAACGACGTAGCCATGCTGGGTGAAGCGGCGGGCCATCTCGCGGTAGAACTCATCCCACCCCGGCATCTGGTGGACGAGCACAATGCCCGGGTAGGGTC
>JACQUQ010000149.1 GCA_016210175.1 Chloroflexota bacterium
CCGCCGTTCACGGCGGCAGTCGCACCCATCAGTTCACGGCTGACAGAACCGTAGTGCTCTGTCAATGAAGGAGTGATGGGTTCTGTCATTCTGAGCCGCAGCGGAGCCCTTCGGCCGGGCTCAGGGTAATCTCTGGCGAAGAATCCGTAGCGCCGGAGTACGGATCCTTCGCTACGCTCAGGATGACAACCCATCAAACCATCCTTGACAAAACCGTAGCCTGCCGCCACGAGCGAGACCAACGAAGGAGGTCACGAGTATGACCATGTTCCACCTCTCCCTCCCACGTGCGCCGGAGCCACCCACGGCGGCCCTCTGGTCCCTACTGCGCCGCTGGGGCGTTCTGGCCCTCGTGGTGCTGCCGTTGGGCCTGCAAGTCCCCACGGCGTGCCAGCCCGCCATGCGCACCGGCGAAGACCGTATCTTCAGCGCGGTACGCCGCATGGAGGGGGTGCAGACCGCCCATTTCACCAGCCAGGGGACGCTCACCGTCCAGGAGGTAGACACGACCGACCGGCTGGTAGCGCGCACGGAGTTCGCCATGGATGGCGATGCCGTCTTCCCCGACCGGCAGCAAGCAACCGTCGTCCTCACCAATGGGGCCGAAGTGCAGACCGACATGGTCCGGATCGGGAATGAGCTGTGGGTGAAAAACCCGCAGACCAACCAGTGGATCATGGGGACCGTCGAGGGCCTCCAGATCCAGCCCATCGACCCGCTGCAAGTGATGGCGCTCATCCGCACCGCCAGCCGGGACATCAAGGACCTGGGGGACGCGCAGGTCGGCGAGGTCCAGACCCGCCACCTCCAGATCACGCTGGACCCGGAACGGACCAGGTTCCTTTTGCAGCAGGCCAACCCGGAGTTGGCCCAGAACCTCCAGTCGGTGGAGGGCACCGTCGATGTCTGGATCGACGGAGAGGACTTCGTGCGCCAGTTCCAGCCGGACATCACGGCGCACGTGACCAACCTGCGGACCATCGAGGGCGAGACCGCCCAGGCGCGGCTGCACACCAACTTCACCATGTTCCTGACCGACTTCGACCAGCCGGTAACCATTGAGCCGCCCATGACGGCCCAGCAGCAGGGCGCAACGCCCGCTACCGAGCCGAACCCAGCGCCCACCACGCCCTAGGGCACGGGGGCTGACGCTACACCCACGGGCGGACTCCTGGGCCCTGCTGGGGGCCGGCGAGGAGCGCACACGCTACACTCTCGAAAGGAGCGAACATCATGGCCGGTACTGGCGACATGCTGCAAGGCCGATGGACCCAACTGCGCGGCCAGGTCAAAGAGTGGTGGGGCCAGCTCACCGACGACGATCTGGACCAGATCGCGGGCAGGAAAGACCAGTTGATCGGCAAGCTCCAGGCCAAATACGGCTACACCAAGGAGCAGGCCGAGCGGGAAGTGGACGAGCGCCTGGGTAGGTGGGCTGCCTAGCCCAGCGCGACGGTGGAGGGGGCGAGGGAGGACCTTGCCCCCTCCTACGCGTGCTTTGCCCGCGCGCCACCCACCTCCTGACGAGAGCGCACGTATGAGCCAGCGTGTTCAGGACAACCAGGAAGAGGTAGCGCGGCAGCGTGGCGAACTCCTGGCGAGAGTCTCGGACTGGCTGGATGCGCCGCTGTCCCTCCTTGCCTTCGTCATGCTTGGGCTCCTCATCCTGGAGTTGACGGTCGAGTTGAGTCCGGCCTGGGCCGCACGGGTCGTCCAAGCCCAGCTTGCCATCTGGGTGATCTTCGCCGCGGCCTTCTTGCTGGAGTTCGCCCTTGCTCCCGCAAAAGTCCAGTACCTGAAGACCCACTGGCTGACCGCCATCTCCGTCGCCTTACCGGCGCTCCGGGCCGTCCGGGTCTTTCGGGCCGCGCGGGCGCTCCGGGGGCTGCGGCTCATCCGCCTGGTGACGACCTTCAACCGTGGCACCGGCGCCATCGAGCAGATCTTCCGCCGGGGCCAGTTCGGGTACGTCGCCGCACTCACGCTCATCGTGACCATCACCGCGGCGGCGGGCGCGTCCTACTTCGAGCGGGGCGCCCCGCAGGCCAGCATCACCACCCTGGGCGATGCCGTCTGGTGGGCCGCGGCGATGGTTACCACCATCAACGCCCAACTGGAAACGACGACCTTCGAGGGACGCGTCATCGGCCTCCTGCTCCGGGTCTACGGTATGACCGTGGCCGGCTACGTGACCGCGGCCATCGCGGCCTACCTCATCGGCCAGCCCGAACCGCCGGAGCGCGCCGAGGCCGAACACAGTGAACTCCACCAGCTTCGCCTTCAGGTCGCTCGCCTTGAGGAAGCTATCCGGCGCACACTCCCCGAGCGCCCGCACGAAGAGCCGTAAGCCGCCGGCGTGCTTCCGTCAGGAGCGCGGCGCGAGGGGCCTGGGCGCGACAAGCCCACATGACCGGCATCCTCCTGTGGGAAGGCGTCGATCATGTGGGCAGCGCACGGCGGGCCGGGTCCTGCCGGTGAACGGGCGCGTGGACAGCTCCCGCGCTGACGGCCCCGGCAGCCCCCGGTCCGGGAGCGCGCCTCCTCCTGTACCGGGTTAGCTCACCGCCGCGGGAGCGGCAGCGCCGAGGTGGGCGCGGAAGAACCGGAGGGTGCGCCGCCATGCGTCGGCCGCGGCCTCCGGGCGGTAGCTGGCCCGCTGGTCGTTGAAGAAGGCGTGGGGCGCCTCCGGGTAGATGTGGAGCTCGTGCTCCTTGCCGTAGCGGTGGAGGGTCGTCTCCAACTCGTTGACGCGGGCGGGAGGAATGCCCTGGTCGGCCTCGCCGTAGAGCCCCAACACCGGGCAGGAAAGGTCCTGCACCTGGTCCAGCGGGCTGGGGTTGCCGCCGTAGAAGATGACGGCGGCGCCGCAGCGCTGGCTGCGGATGCCCATCATCAGGGACAGGCCACCGCCCAGGCAGAACCCCACCGCACCCACCGTCGTCCCCGCCAGGTAGGGCTGCCCCTGGAGGTAGGCGGCGGTAGCGTCCAGCTCCCGCATGGCCCGCTCCCGGTCCAGCCCCATCACCAGCTTGCGGGCCTCATCCGGCTCGCTCGTCACCTTGCCGTGGAACAGGTCCGGGGCCAGGGCCACGAAGCCCTCGCGCGCAAAACGCTCCGCCACCTCCTTGATGTGCGCGTCCAGGCCCCACCACTCCTGAATGACGATCACCCCCGGAAAGGGGCCGTCCCCCTGGGGCTTCGCCAGGTAGCCGCTGGTAGTATGCCCATTGCTGGGAAATTGGACCGTCAAAGTCTCGATTTCTGCCATCGCTTTCCTCCTCTCCTGCTCACACCGACGCGGTGGCCGTCATCTTTCAGCACGCGGGGGAACCCGACGCGGTCGCTGCCGTGCTCCGTGGGGAGTCGCCGAACCAGGGGCGGTTTACCGGCATTATACTCTCCCATGCCGCTGATACCAAGCGCCTCCAGCCCCATGCAGGGCGTTCTTACAGCGTTATGGCACCCGGCCCACCAAGGCGGCAAAACCATCACCTCCATAGGCCATTTACAGGACTTTGTACGATGTGCTAGAGTATGGCCGCCGGTTCCGCCGCACTGCGTCGGCCGGTGGTGGAGCGCCTGTTCCCTGGACCAGACTGCATACCTATGAAGGGGACGATACGCAACGATGACCGTGCAGGAGTGTGCCATTAAAACCCGGCGGATCAGCCACCCAGCGCTCATCTGCCAGGACATCGAAGCGACCCTGGAGTTCTACACCAGCGTGCTGGGGATGGAGCCTATCGCCTGGCAACCTAACCCCGACGACCCGTCCTTTACCTCACTCTATCTCCATGCGGGCGAAGGGACGATCCTCGCCTTCGTGGGCCCAGCGGAGCCGGCCCGGACCGTCCTCGCCCGCGGTCGCCTGGGCATTGGCTCCCTGCAACACCTGGCGCTCCAGTTGGACCGCGAGAGCTTCCAGCAGGTGGAGCGCGAGTTGCAAGCCCGCGGCTTCCCCTATACCGGCCCGGTGGACCGGGGCTTTGCGCAGGTCCTCTACGTGCGGGACCCCAACGGTATCACCCTGGAACTGACTCACTGGCTGACCCCCCTACCGACCGGGGTAGACCAAGCGTTAGTACTCAAGACAGCCCATCGGCTGCGGGAAGACGAAGGCGCCAGCGGCATCGAGGACCGGCATATCCAGCAGGTCCTGGCGACCCTCTATGGGAGTAACGGTACGTCCCCGGTCTCGCAGGGGTAAGCATCGGCCCGGCACCGGGCCGCATGGGAGAAGGAAACCACTGATGTATGAGAAGCCGGTTCTCGGCCTCCCGGAGGCAATGATCGCCCTCGACGCCATGCTCAAGGAAGCGGCCAAGGAGTCCGAACGGCCGCTGGCCATGGCCATCGTGGACGATAATGGCGAGCTCGTATGCTATGGCCGGATGGACCGCGTGAACCCCCTGCCGCGGCAACTCGCGGTCAAAAAGGCCTATACCGCGGCCCGCATGCGCGCCGACACCCTCGCGTTTGCCGAGCGGCTCAAGTCCCAGGGGCGCAGCGTGATCGAGATGGGCGACCCGAACCTCACCAGCGTTCAGGGAGGCATCGCCATCGTCCGGTTAAGCGACGGCACGGTCCTGGGGGGTATCGGCGTGAGCGGCCGCCGCGCGGAAGAAGATGAGGAGATCGCCCGGATCGGACTCCGGGCCATGAACCTGTAAACGCTCGTCCTGGGGGCAGGGCCAGGGAACAACGGCGCCGCCGACCGGCGGTGGGAGCGGTCGTACACGGCCGCGTGAGCGGTGAGGAGGAGGATGCGGTATGCCGATGTTCGCACTATTGACGCGGCTCTCCCCGGAGGCGGTGCGCGAGCCGGGACAATTCGAGCAGCTTGGCAGAGAAGTCGAGCAGCGGATCCATCAGCAATGCCCGGAAGCCAAGTGGATCGGCAGCTATGCCGTCCTGGGTCCGGTCGATTACCTGGACCTCTTTGAGGCCCCGAATGAGCAGGTCGCGTCCAAGGTCGCCCTGCTCATTCGCACCTTTGGTCATGCCACCACCGAGATGTGGACGATCCAATCCTACGAGCGCTTTGTCAGCCTCGTGCGGGAAGTGAGTGGCCGGGCGGCCGCCTGATCCCTGGCCCTGCCCGCACTCCCCTGCCCCTGCCCCCACAGCAACCGACGGGGAGGCCCTCAAAGGTCTCCCCGCCGTTGTTCCTCACGCTCCCGTTCCCTAGTGGGTGATATAGCGCTCAGCCCCGGCCTGGAAGAAGCGGTTGGTGCGCTTCTCCCGCCCGATGGTGGTGGTGTCGCCGTGGCCGGGATAGACGACCGTCTCATCAGGCAGGGGGAAGAGCTTGGACGTGACCGCGGCGATGAGCACCCGGCCCGAACTCCCCGGCCCGTCGAAGCGGCCGATGGACCCGGCGAACAGGGTATCCCCTGCCACCACGCCCCTCGCAATAACAAAGGAGACGCTGCCGGGGGTATGTCCTGGGGTGTGCCGGACCTCGATAGTCGTATCCTCGCCCAGGGTGATGATCTGCCCGTCCTGCAAGTAGCCGTCCGGCCTGGGGGAGGGCGTGACCGGCATGCCCCACCGCTGACCGCTCTGCGCCATCTGCTCCAACAGGAAGAGGTCGGCCTCGTGGATCAGCAGCAGGGCGTTGCTGCGCTCCAGGAAGAAGGCGTTGTTGAAGGTATGGTCAAAGTGGCCGTGGGTGTTGAGGACGTACTTCAGGGTCAGGCCGCCGGTCTGCACGACGTCCCAGACCCGTTCGCTCTCCATCGCCGGGTCCACCACGGCGGCATCCCCGGTGGCCGGGTCAAAGATCAGGTAGACCCCGTTATCCATCATGCCGGTGTGCAAGAAGGGCTGGATTGCCATCAGCGCGCCTCCTCCAGTGATACCTCGGTCCGTGCGCCGCCCGCGCCCCTGCCGTACCGCACTGCCGCTCGCTCCACCACCGCCCCTGGCCCCCCGCCATCGCGCCCGCCCGGTGCGGTCGGGAAGATGGTCGGCTCCCTTGCTACGTCCCCATACCGAAGCGGGCACGGACGCGCTCGTAGTCCTCGGGCGTGTTCA
>JACQUQ010000152.1 GCA_016210175.1 Chloroflexota bacterium
CTGGGGGATCGAGAACGGCGAGCACTGGGTGCTGGATATCGCTTTCCGCGAGGACGAGAGCCGGGTGCGCAGCGGGCATGCCGCCCAGAACCTGGCGGTGCTGCGGCGGCTGGCCCTCCATCTCTTGCGGCAGGATAAGACGGCCAAAGTGGGCATCAAAGGCAGGCGCCTCAAGGCCGGCTGGGATGAGCACTACCTGCTGAGCGTCCTCTTCGGCTCATAATGCGATTGCCCTGCGGCCCTCCGGGTCTGCCGGGCCACCGGAACCCCGGCCAATCCCCAACGCATCAGCACCGGTCCTGAGGGCTGGCTGCTGCTGGAACGACCGCTGCCGGGCGAGGAGGGCGACCACAAGTACTCCTACAGCAATGCCCCGGCCGACACCAGCCTGGAGCGCTTGGTGCAGCTGGCCCATGCCCGCTGGGCCGTGGAGCAGTTCTATGAAGACGCCAAGGGGGAGTGTGGGCTGGACGATTACCAGGGGCGGGGCTGGGATGGTCTGCATCGCCACTTGGCCCTGGTAATGTTGGCCTACAGCTTTCTGGTCAGCCAGCGCCTCCTACAAGCTCCCGCGGTGGGAGAGCTTTCCCCCCTCAGCGGCAGAGACGCCGCTGACATTGCCAGCAACCCATCGGCGCGTGCTGCTCTGGCTGTGGGAGGACCTGGTGCGCTGGTGCTTGGAAACAGGTCGGATCCAGCATCGGCGCCATCGCTACTAACGAAGTAGTACTAGTGGTCTGTCATCCGTGATTTGCGGGATACCACTCGGTAGGGGCGGGTTTGAAACCCGCCCCTACAACCCAGCAATTCACCCGTGACAAAGCACTAGCCGACTCCCGCTGGTTCGTGCGGCCAACTGGCTGCACCAAGTCTGCCGGAGAACCAGCTTTGGGGGAGCAGGTCAAAAATGGACTGCTGTGCCGCGGATGGACACGTTCTTGACTCACCATCTTGACGCGACGTACCTATGGCGCAGGGAACCGATGCGGATAGACCGCCCGTGCCAGCTGTTCCATACCTTCCACGACTCTCGGCCCCGGACGGTGAAGAATATCGATGTCCGTAACGAGGATGATCCGCCCGTTACGCACCGCAGACACATCCTGCCAGCCGGAACGAGCGGCGACCGTTGCGGCACTCTCCCCTGATCCTATATCGCCAAGCACGATGACATCGGGATTGCTGGATATTACCTGCTCCTGACTCAACTGAGGAAATGGGCTGGTGGTCCCCGCTGCGATATTTTGTAGCTGTAAACGCACCAGCATATCGCCGAGAAAAGTCTTAGGACCTACGGTATGTAACTGCGGGCTGAGTTCGTAGAACACCGTCGGCCCTTGAACTCCGTGAAGCCGTGCGGCGATGTCCTCTATGCGTTGCCGCATGTCAGCAACAACGGTCTCCGCACTGCCACGCCGTCCAGTTATCTCTCCAAGAAGGAGGATACGCTCCAGAAGGCCTTCCAGGCTCTCCGGTTCGGCAAGGAACAGACTGGGTATCCCGAGACGTTCTAGCTCTGGCACCGCCCGCCGTTGGCGAGTCACGACGATCACGAGGTCGGCATCAAGGGCAACAATACGCTCCAGGTCAGGGTTGGCGTAGCCCATCCGTGGTAGTCGCTGCACAGCAGGTGGATAATCGGCGTAGTCATCAATACCGACTACCCGCTCGCCAACGCCGATGTCGAATAGTATCTCGGTGTGTCCTGGACTGAGGGAGATCATCCGGCGTGGTGGCTGCTGGAGGACCAACCGCCGACCATCGTCCCCCACCACGGTCAAGGGAAAACGGGAACCCGGCGTGGGCGTGGCCGGGACGGTCGTCGCCGCAGGGCTGGGAGTGGCAATGGGAGCAATCGCCGGCGCAGCACACGCCATCCCCAGCGCGATGACCACAACCAGCCACAGGCGTATCATGGAGTCCCGAACCGTCCGATCTCGCGCCGCACCGCCATTTCCACGTGACCAGCCGCCAATTCCTCAAGGCGCAGGCAACTGGCCCCGAGCTGCTCAGCAAGTTGGCGTAGTCGCCCCAGCCGGATCGGTCCGATTTCCGTATCGATCGCCAACGTCTGGATACCGCGCGTCCGGACATGCTCGGCAACCCGGAACGCGTCGACTAGGGGATCGGTTCCGTAGAGCGGAACGTTCGGACGGCCATCGGAGATCAGCACCAGCCAGGGACGCCACTCCCAGCCCGTTGCCCGGCAGCGCTCAATGGTCTCCAGGGCGAGGGCCAGCCCATGGGCGAGGGGGGTCCGGCCCCCCGTGGGAAGGATGCGCAGTCGCCGCTCGGCAAGTTCCACGCTGTTGGTCGGAGGCACTACCAGGGACGCCGCCTCCCCCCGGAAGGCAATAAGCCCGACCCGGTCGCGCTTCTGGTAGGCGTCCAGCAGCAGGGAGAGCACAGCCCCCTTGACGGCTACCATGCGCTGCCGGGCCGCCATGGACCCGCTGGCATCGACCACAAAGAGAACGAGGTTACCGGCTCGCGTCTCCCGGACCTTCTCTCGAATGTCCGATGGACGGACCAGCAGCGCGGGACCGTCCGGTTGGGCGACCCGGCGCGGTACTTGCCAGGGTGCCGCCGCCCGGAGCGTCGCGTCAAGGGCGAGGTTGCCGACGGTCGGGAGGGCACCTACCGGAAGACAGGAGCCAACGTAGCGTCCGGCCCGCTGGCCTCCGGTCCCTTTGACGCGGCTCCGGTGGCCGGAGGGCATGAGGGAGAGGCTGGGCCGGCCCGGAGGAGGCGTCAGAGGTCGGACCGGAAAGGGCGTTCCCGCGGCGAAGACCTGGTCCGGAGGCGTACCTTCGGTTCCTGGGTGTGGGCGTGTAGGAGACCCTCCGACCCCAGACGAGGCACCGCCCGCATCAGCTGGGCGGGGCTGAGCGCCTTCCTCGGACGGCTGCCGCTGGAGCAGGTCGTCCAGGCGCTGCCGGTCGAACTCAGGGGGATCAAAGGGCTGGCGGCGGCGCCGGTGCTGCAAGGCCAACTGCGCGGCCTCCCGCACATCCTCTGCCGCTACCCTACGCCGTCCGGCGTAGGCGGCCAGGGCCTGGGCGGTTTTGTACATCACGATATCGCCGCGCAGGCCGTCCACCTCAAAGGCGCAGCAGATCCGGGTGATGAGGTCCAGTTCGTCCTCGCCCACCTCCACGGCAGGCAGCAGGGCTTGGGCTGCCAGGATGCGCTGTCGCTCCCGTTCTTCCTCCTCCTGCCATCGGGCCGCGAACCCCGCCGGGTCGGCTTCAAACGCGATACGTCGGCGTACCACCTCGGCCCGATCCGGTGGTCGGGGCAAACCCGCCACGTCAACCGCCAAGGCGAAGCGGTCGAGCAACTGGGGTCGGAGTTCGCCCTCTTCCGGGTTCATCGTGCCGACGAGAAGGAACTGGGCGGGGTGAACGACCGAGACCCCCTCGCGCTCGACGTAGTTCTGTCCCATCGCGGCGGCGTCGAGGAGCACGTCCACCAGGTGGTCGGCCAGAAGGTTCACCTCATCGACGTACAGAATGCCCCGGTTGGCCGCGGCCAGCAGTCCCGGATCGAACACCCGCTCGCCAGCTTTGATGGCCGCCTCCAGGTTGATAGACCCCACGACTCGATCCTCGGTCGCTCCCACGGGCAGGTCCACGAAGGGAACCGGGCGGCGACGCACTTTCGGCACTTGCCCCTCCTGCCGTCTGGTCAAGCACACGTCACATACGAGGGCGCCGTCCGGATCGCAGGCGTAAGGGCAGTCCGTGGCGGAAATGTCAGGCAAGATGCGGGCAAAGGCCCGCACAGCGGTAGACTTGGCCGTCCCCTTGTGCCCGCGGATGAGCACACCGCCAATACGGTGGTTGATGGCGTTGAGGATAAGGGCCTTCTTCATGAGGTCCTGACCCACCAGGGCGGTGAAGGGGAAGACCGGACGATCGCGGGTCATCCCAGGCCTCCAGGCATGGACTGGGATCGCCGGGTAGCGGGCTGCTCGCCACGCCCCTCCAGGTCGGCTTCGACATCCAGGTAGACCTGCTCCAGCGCCCCCCGCAGGTCGCCCGGCTTTTCCCAGAGGCCCCGGTCCGCCGCCTCGATGAGCCGGGCAGCCACGTCCCGCAGTGCCCAGGGATTGCTCTGGCGGAAGAACTCCTGCATCGCCGGGTCGAGCGCATAGGTCTTGGCCAGCCGGGCGTACATCCAGTCTTCCGCGACGTCACCGGTGGCGTCGTAGCCGAAGAGGTAGTCCACCGTGGCCGCCAGCTCCAGGGCGCCCTTGTAGCCGTGGCGTCTAATGGAGTCGAGCCACTTGGGGTTCACCACCCTGGTCCGAAATACCCGCAGGACCTCCTCTTTGAGGTCGCGTACCTTGGCCCGTGCGGGGTCGGCGCTATCCCCAAAGTAGCGGCGGGGGTTCTTCCCGGACAACGCGCGGATGGCGGCAATCATGCCGCCGTGGTACTGCAGATAGTCGTCCGAGTCCAGGATGTCATGCTCCCGATTGTCCTGGTTCTTCACTGCCACCTGCACCGTGCTCAGGACCTGCCGGAAGGCGGCGCGGGCATCCACGCCATACTCGTCGGTGGTGTAGGCATAGCCGCCCCAGGCCACATATGCCGCGGCGAAGTCGGCCGCGTCCTGCCAGTTGCGCTCGTCAATGAGGGGCAAGATGCCCGCTCCGTAGGTGCCCGGCTTGCTGCCGAAGATGCGGTAAGCGGCGACCGTTGCCGCCTGGTCCGGGTCGAGGCCGGAGGCCGTAAGCCGCTCCCGCTCGGCAAGCTGATGGCGGCGGACGAAGTTCTGCTCCGGGGGTTCGTCCAGCGTGGCGACGGTGCGGAAGGCCTCATCCATCAGAGTGATGAGATGGGGGAAGGCATCCCGGAAGAATCCGGAGATGCGGCACACCACGTCAATCCGGGGGCGTCCCAACTCCTCCAAGGGAATGACGTCAATGCCCACCACGCGACGGCTTTCGGCCTGCCAGCGGGGACGGACCCCCAGCAGGGCCAGAACCTGGGCGATATCATCGCCGTGAGTGCGCATGGAGCTCGTGCCCCAGATCGCAATGCCCACACTTTCCGGGTGGCGGCCCTCGTCCCGCAGATGGCGCTCGATGAGAGCATCGGCGAGTTGCTGGCCCACGTGCCAGGCCGCCAGGCTGGGCAACGCCCGCGGGTCCACCGTGAAGAAGTTGCGGCCTGTGGGCAGCACGTGGGCCATTCCCCGCGTCGGCGCGCCGCTCGGCCCGGCGGGAACGTAGCCACCATCGAGGGCATGGAGGACGTTTGCGATCTCCTCGTCGGTCCGGCGCAGGTTGGGCACGAGGTCGGCGCAGATGAACCGGAGAGTCCGCTGGACTTCTCGCATGCCGGCTGCGATGACGGTATCGCCCAGGACCCGCTCCATGACGCTCGCTACCTGCTCGGCGGAGAAGGCCGCGTCGGCTAGTCCCTCCACCAGGCCCCGGCACACCGCGTCGATAGCTTCCAAGGCGTCGGCGTGGGTGGGCAGTTCCCGTCCGACGGCCTGTTGGAGCATGGCGGGCGGCTGGTCATAGGGGCGGCCCAGGTCGTCCAGCACGGCGTCGAAGTCGAGGCCGAAGCAGGACGCCACGCCGCTCCGGAGGCCCGGCACGTCCAGGTTCGCTAGGCGGACCAGGGCCAGCAGGGTGTCCACGAGTTGCCCGGCCTGTGGCTCCTGGCCCAGGATGTGCAGGCCATCGCGGATCTGGGCGCCGGTCAGCTCGCAGAGGTAGCCGTTGATGTTCTCCACCAGGTGGGCGAAGTCCCGGCCCTCGAATTCGGTAATGAGGGAGGGAACGCCATCCACCAGCGACTCCGGGTCCCAGCCATGCGTGTGGGTCGGTTGCCCCCGGCCCGCGCCCCGCTGGTCCCAGTTCAGAATCTGCGCCAGGTCACTGTCGAGGCGGACCTGCTGGATGAGCGTCCAGATCTGCTCCTGGAGCAGCGGCAGCTTGGTGGGATCGAGCTTCTCCAACTGGTAATACTCGTCCGCCAGGCGGGCCAGTTCTTCCAGTTCTCCGTAGCCTTCGGCGGTGGTCATGGGCGGCGTCAGGTGGTCAATAATCACCGCGTGGGTGCGGCGCTTGGCCTGCGCCCCCTCACCGGGGTCGTTGATGATAAAGGGGTAAATCAGGGGCAGGTCGCCCAGAAAGAGGTCCGGATAGCAGTCAGCAGCGATGCCCACGCCCTTGCCGGGCAGCCACTCCAGCGTGCCGTGCTTGCCGATATGGACGAGGGCGTCTGCACCCCAGCCGCCCCGCGCGACCGGCTCGGACAGCCAGCGGTACAGGGCATGATAGACGTGAGGCGGCGGAAGGTCCGGCATATGGTAAATTGCCGCCGGGTCCATGCCGTAGCCGCGGGGCGGTTGGATGGCGACAAAGGCGTTGCCGAAGGCGACGCCCGCCAAGGCCACGGTGCCGGCGTCGTCGGTGTAGTACCGGCCCGGTGGAACGCTCCATTGCTTCACCATCTCCGCTCGGTTCTTCTCCGGCAGCCCGGCGAACCACTCCCCATACCGGCCTGCGGGCACCCGCGCCACGGCAGTTGCCATCTGGGCGTCGGTGAGAACCTCCAAGTCGTAGGTCCCTCGCGCGATCAAGAGGTCCATGAGGGCATCGGATGTCTCAGGAAGCCCGGAGATAGCGTACCCTGCCGCCTGCATCCTTTGGAGGAGGCGGAGCAGAGATGCCGGGGTATCGAGGCCCACCGCGCCGCCGATGCGGCCCGCCCTGGCATTGTAGTTGGTCAGGAGGAAGGCAACGCGCTTCTCGCGGTTGGCCTTCCTGCGGAGCGCAATCTGTCGGAGCGCCATACCTATGATCCGCTCAACCCGGTCGGGCTGGGGCGCGTACCGGACGACCGCTGATTCCATCTGCCCTAACTTCGTGGTCGCATCATCCGTCCCATCAGGGAGGGTCTCTTCCTTGAAGGACACCGGCACCCCGATAATGCGGCCGTCCAGTTCCGGGATGGCGACGTTCATGGCCGTATCCAAGGGTGTCAGCCCGCGCAGCGACTCCGCCCATTGCTCCCGGCTGGAGGAGGCGGTGACGGCCTGGATGAACGGTAGGTCGAGCAGCTTGAGCACCTCGGTAGACCAATCGCTTTGCTCGGTACCCTCCAAGCCCGCGCTGCCCAGGGCGAAGCTCGTAGTGTTCACCACGACGTCCACGACGGGATGGCCGTCCTCAACGAAGTAGCGCAGCGCCGAGGGGAGGGCCACGTCCTGGTCCGAGTTCGGCGGTTCATCGCCGTCCGGGTATTCCTTGAGGGAGTAGGTGTAGACCGGCAGGACGTTCACGCCCCTCGCCTCGCCGGCTCGCACCAGGGCGTCCACGAAGTCGGTGTTGCCGGAGAGGAAGTGGGAACGGTAGAACAGCACGCCCACCGTGGGCTTGGCAGGGTCGGCGCGGCGCTTCCATGCCTCCAGGCTCCCCGATGGCACGTCGGGATGGTAGCTGCCGTGACGGGGCTGCGGCTCCGGACGGTCGTAGCCCAGGCCGGTCATGAGGAGATGGTCGCTGAGGAAGCGCAGCAGATGCTCGTAGTTCTTCACGCCCCCATACTGCAGGTAGGCGATGGCCTGGTGCGTCACCGGCACCCCCACCGTAGAAAGCGCCGTCAGCTCCGGGTCCAGGGTTTCGGTGTGGGGCATGCAGACCAGCCAGACGTTATGTTCCTGGGCATAGCGAGCCACACGGTCGAGGCCGTCCCGGAAGCTGTTCCGTCCTCCGATGAGCCGCAGGATGATCAGCTCCGCCGGGGGCAAGGCCGCCGTCAGGAAGGCGTCCATTGCCTCCGCGGTCTTGAACGTGGAGAGGTTACAGGCCTTCACCGGTAGGAGGTCCTCCCCCACCAGCGGAACTGCCTTCGACAGGGTCAGGAGATCGGTGTCGGCCTGGGTGAGGAACAGGATGCAGGGCGGCTCCGTGGTAGCGATAGCCCGTGGCGGCGCTTCGTGGTCTCCGGCCTGGCGTTCGTCCCAGTCGAAACCGCTGTAGGCGTAGTCAGCGATGGCGGGTGGCTGCGGCAGGTAGGCCTGTGCGGCCAGCATCTGCTCAATATAGTCGTAGAGAGCGAGGACCTGGCGCTCGGTATGGAAGGAGTGGAACCAGATGGCGCGCCCGTCGAAGAGCAGCATGACCACGTTGGCGAGGATGCACGGTCCCAGGCAGGCGGTCGTGGTGAGGTAGACCTTGTTGCGGAGCCGGCGCCGCTCCCACTCTCGTTGGTACAGGTCCGTCGGCACCGGGTCGGCGCCAAACTCGACGCAGTTGCAGCAACACCCCTGCGCACAGACGAACAACTGTCCTGTCTTGCGGGCAACGTTGACGAGCTTGCCATCGGCCCGCGTGACCAGGTTGCGGGCCGGGCGGCGACGCGGCTCATCGGACCGAGACGTCAAAACTCGATCCCTTGTTGGGCCTTCACGCCCGCCTTATAGGGATGCTTGCTCTCCCGCATCTCCGTGACCAGGTCCGCGAATTCCACCAGTTCCGGCGGCGCATCCCGTCCCGTAATTACGACGTGCTGACCTTCCGGGCGGCGCCGCAGCACGTCCACCACCTCATGGATGTCCAGCCAGCCGAACTTGAAGCAGTAGGTCATCTCGTCCATGATGACGATATCGTAGCTGTCGCTCTCGATCTTTTCGCGGCAAAGCGCCCAGCACTGTTGCGCCAGCGCCCGGTCCTTGGCGATGTCCTCGGAGGTCCAGGTGAAGCCGTCGCCCAGGGGGATCATTTCGATGCCGAGCTTGCGGGCGGCCCGTAGCTCCCCCCAGTTGCCCGTCTTGGCCTTGATGAACTGGAGCATGACCACCCGCAGGTTCCGGCCCCAGGCGCGCAAGAGCAGTCCCAATGCTGCGGTCGTCTTACCCTTGCCGTTGCCGGTGTTGACAATGACCAGCCCTTTCGCCCGGCGGTTCGCCCGGCGGCGCATCGCCGCTTGCTCGGCGCGCTTGCGCGCGCGCCCCTCGGGACTCAGGTCATCGAGGGGCGCTTCATCAGTCACGACCGTGGACAGAGCGTCCGCGTCAGATGCAGGCGGCATAGAACACCTCACGACGTCCGCGCCGACATGGGTGCCCCCGCCGCTGGGCGTACCAGGCGTGCAAATCCCAGGCCAAAGAGGAGCCAAAACAGGGTCAGACCTGTCACAGAGAGGATGCGGAAGCGAAGCATCAGGTCGGCAGGTTGCTCAACGGGATCGGTGGTGACGGGCATCCCGACGTACAGGACCGCCATGGCCACAACGAAAAACCCCAGCCCAGCCAGCCAGTTGCCTCGGCCTGGGGTAGTCTTACCACTCCAGGAGCGACCCATCACGATAGCGAAGAGCGTCGCCAGCGTGGAGAGCACGAGGAACCCCAGGTAGAGACCCTGCCGGTAGGCGATGGTCTCCGGGTCTCCTACACCGGGCGGGTTGGCCGGGTACTTGAGGAACGGGAAGAGGCCAACGGCCCAGTACAGGGCCAGCGCCAGAAACCACCCCTTCCCCGGCGCCCCCGCGGGTGGGAGCCAGCGCTGAACGATCTGGTAGACTAGGGTAAACAGCAGCCCCCAAGCGATACCGTAGACCGCAAAACCCAGCACTAGGCCACCCCGCTGAGCCTCCCGGCTGACGATGGGGGCCTCGTCATGGTGCTCGCCTGCCATTTGCCCTTCGACTGCAATAGCCTGGTCAATCACCGGCTCGGTTACTACCATATGGAAGGCGGCCACGACGAGACCAGCCCCGATCCCTGCCAGCAGTGCCGCCTTCAGCACCTTGGTCAATCCGGCGGAGGTCATCGCACACCTCTAATGGCAGGGGAATCCTGCGGCATGGCGGGCGTCATGCACCGCTTCGTGGATGAAATTCTGATCGAACGCGATCTCACCCTGAAAGAGGCTGAGCATGTGTCCCTGATCCAGCCCCATGAGATAGAGCACCGCGATACCCAGCATGGCCAGGGCCAAGAGTTGACGCCAGCTTTCGCGGACTGGCGTCGCCGTGACCGAATTCATGGATCACCTCCCCAGAGTGGCGGCCCCTGCCGGACCAATATGCCCGAGTTGCGGCGTACGAACCGGGGATGCAGCAGAATGAAAAACCCCTTGCCTCAAGCAGGGAGGCAAGGGGTGAGTGCATCCAGTGTGGCACCCATGGCCTACGCCCTTTTGCTCGAAGGACTACAGCGTAAGATGGAGGCAGGTGATCGGGCTTGCGGGCGTATCGCCCCTCACCGTTGCGGCACAGCGCCGGATTTGCACCGGACTTTCCCTGGTTCTCCATCGCCACTATGCTATTGTTCTCGGCGTTTTCCCGCTGCTGATGGGACAGGCCCACGGATCTGGTCCCGACCGACGTCAGCACAATAGTCCATACCATAGCGTTTGTCAAGGGGTCCTTACCCCCCCCCCAGGGCCTTTTAATTTTCGGACGGAGGGTCGTCGGGTCCATTCGCCCTGAGCCGGTCGAAGGGTGAACGGACCCGCCCGCTCGTGGTACGACAGGCTCACCACGAACGGGCACATACCCCCATCACAGATAACTAAAAGGCCCTTGCCCCGTACTTCCTGCCCAATGACTTCACACCA
>JACQUQ010000153.1 GCA_016210175.1 Chloroflexota bacterium
GCCAACAACCTGGCCCTGCGGCGGTACGGCATCGCCAGCGACCGCCCGGACACCCGGCCCGCGGGCGGCGGCGCGCGCTATGTCTTGCTCCTCAACCCGGATACGGTGGTGCCTCCCACCGCGCTGCGGGACCTGGTTGCCTTTCTGGATGCGCACCCTGCGATCGGCGTGGTGGGGCCGAAGGTGCTCCGCCCCGATGGGCGTCTGGACCTGGCCTGTCGGCGCAGCTTTCCCACACCGGCGGTGGCCCTGTACCGCATGGTGGGGCTCTCCCGGCTCTTCCCGCGCAGCCGCCGCTTCGGGCGCTATAACCTGACCTACCTGGACCCGGACCAGCCCGCCGAGGTCGATGCCGTCATGGGTGCCTGCATGATGGTCCGCAGCGCGGCCATCGAGCAGGCCGGACTGCTGGATGAGCGCTTCTTCCTCTACGGCGAAGACCTGGATTGGGCGCTGCGCATCAAGCAGCAGGGCTGGAAGGTCGTGTATTACCCGCAGGTGATGGTGCTCCACCACAAAGGGGCGAGCAGCCGCCGGGCCAGCGAGCGCTCCCTGCGGGAGTTCTATCGGGCCATGCTCATCTTCTACCGCAAGCACTACGCTGCCCAGACGTTCTTCCTGGTGAACTGGCTCATCGTGACCGCGATCTATCTCTGGGGCACCGTTGCCTACATCCGGAACCAACTCCGCCCCAAAGACCTGCGCCGCGTCAGCGGGTAAGGGAGCGCCCCCGCGCGGCGGGCGCCCGCTCCATCCTCTGCTCTGCGCCGCCCCCGGCACGGCGTCCCGGTGGACCGGCCTTGGTACGGCCGTTATGCGCCCCTGGACAGCGAACCGTTGGTGAAGCCACCGCTGCCGCCGTCTGCGCCGGATCCCGGCCCGGACCCGGTGCCCTCCCCGATGGCTGATGTCGTACCCCCAGGCCACCGCCTCGCCTGGCGCGTCCGCACCGAGACCGTCGAATACGTGGGGGAGATCCTCATCGCCCCGCAGTGGCACCGGGCGTTCGGTCTCCTCGACCCGCAGGCCGACCTGGCCTTCCGGTTGGTCCTGCTCACCGCGCCGCAGCCGGTGCCGACCGAGGAGTTGGACGACCCCCGTGTGCTCAGTTGGACGCCCCTGGACGTGAGCGCCGCACCCTCGCGCGCGCCGCAGGAAGGCCGGGTGGCCGAACCACGTGCGGCCTACCGGGTCACGTCTACGCCCGACCTGCTGGCGCTCCTGGGCGAGACACCAGGGCGCTTCGTCACCGGACAGGGGGAATGGCAGCCCCCGGCCAGGACTGCGGACCGCGATCCCCTGTACCAGGCGCTTACCGCCCACCTGGAGGCGCTGGAGCGCCTGCGCCAGCGCGCCGCCCCCTACCGGGAGGCGCTCCTGAGTTCCCACGTCGGGTCCGGCGCCGGCGACGTGGCTCTTGCGGGAGAGCAGCAGGTGGCCGCGTCTCTGGAAGGACTGCGGGAGGAGGTCGCGCGCCTCCAGGCTGCCCTCGCGGCAGCCTGCCCCGACGAGCCGGGGACAGACTACCTGGAGCTGGAGGCCACGCTGCGCCGCTTGGCGACGGTGGCGACCGCCGGGGCCGCGGTATTCCCCCTGGTCGCACTACGGAGCTACCCTGGGCCTGACGCCTTCCGCGCCGACCTGGAGCAGTGCCGCAACCTGGCCGCGCAATTGCCCGTCTTGGAGGGCGTCGCGGCGGTCGTGACCTACCTGCGCGCCGTACAGTTCCGGCCCGAGGATGAGTTGCTGGAGGTGGACCGCCGCGCCTGCTTGCTCCAGGCTAACCCTGCCTACGTCCTGCACGCGCCTTCCCTGTGGGACAGCATCGCGCAGCACTTCCGGGAGGTGCAGGCCGCCTACCAGCGGGTGTATCGCACGGTCCATCACCGCTACCGGCGGGAGGTCGTCGCCTTGCGGCGCCGGTACGATGCGCTGGCCCCCGACCTGTCCGCCCTGGAATTACTGAATACGCTGGAAGAACTGGGGCCGCCACTGGGCCAGGGGCTGCGCGAGGAGTATAATAGGCTGGAGCGTGCGCTGGCGCCCTGCACCCGCAGCGAAGCCGACCTGGACCTGGCGGCAGCGCCCACCTGCCCGGAGTGCGGCATCCCGCTGACGGCGGTGCCACCGACCCACGACCTGGAGACCCTGGCCCACGACCTGGGCCGCGCCCTGCGCCAGCAGCAGCGGCGACTGAGTTCCCGTGCCGTGCGCCAGATCCTGGCCCGCAGCAGCGAACCCCGCGTCATCCGACTGGTGCAGGTGGCGCGTGCGAGCGACCTGTCGCCGCTGGTGAACGTCCTGGATGAGACCCTGGTCACCTTCCTGCGGGAGCTGCTCCGGGAGACCCGTTAACCCGTGCAGGGATCGCTCCGAGCAGCCCCGTGCTCCCAGTGGGAGAAGGAAGGGGCGACGACCCCCGTGTGCTGTCACCCGTGATGTGCGGGATACCGCTCGGTAGGGGCGGGTTTGAAACCCACCCCGACAACCCAGCAATGCTGCACCCGTGACAGACTACGAGTCCGCCGGCGCAGGACGCGCCACCGGGAGCGCAGCGGCGGCTACGGACCACACTTCGGCCCACAGCCCGCCGGTAACGCTCCGCCCACCGCAGAACGTGCCGCGTGTGAAGGAGCACCCACGTGCTCGTCCAGCAGTCAGGCCGCAAGGCCGACGCCGATTCCCCGGACCGCCCGCCCTCTGGCGGCCCCGATCGCCGGCCGCGCGCTGGCCCTATCCTCGCGTTCCTGGCCGCCCTGATGCTGGCCGATGTCAGCCTGACCGCCCTGGCTCTGGCCCTGGCCTACCAGCTGCGGTTCCGTGCGGCGCTGCTGCCCTACCTGGAGTTCCACGCCTGGAGCGAGTATGCCGTGCTCCTGGCGGTGGAGTGTGTCGTGTTCCCCACGGTCTTCCTGGCCAGGGGCCTGTACCACTTCCACCGCAACATCTCCCGCCTGGACGAGCTCCAGCGGGTCTTTACCGGCCTGGCTATCGGTACCGTCGTCGTCTGGGCAGCCAGCGCCTTTGTGGCACGCGATTTCTCCTACTCCCGGGCGATGATGGCCCTGAACTTCGCCATGGCGGTGCTGCTGATCTGGCTGGGCCGGATCGCGCTGCACTTCGCCTTCTCCCTGCTGCTGCGCCGGGGAGCCGCAGAAGAGCGGGTGCTCATTGTGGGGACCGGCGAGATGGCCAGCGCCATTACCGAGAAGATCCGGCAGGCGCCCGGCTGGGGGTATCGGGTGGTGGGCCTGGTGGCGCCGGATGGCGTCCCGGCGGCGGAGGGTCTCGCCGGGCTGCCGCTGCTGGGCAGCGCCGTGGACGTCGAGCACGTGATCCGGGACTACGCCATCACCGAGGTTATCATCGCCGAGCCTGCGCTCTCCCACCAGGATATTGTGGCGATCGTGGACCGCTGCGACCGCCAGCGGGTAAGTATCAAGGTCTTTCCTGACGTGTTCCAGATTATTTCCTCCGGCGTGACCATTAGCGACCTCAACGGCCTGCCGCTCCTCAGTATGCGCGATGCCTCGCTGCGGGGCATCAACCGCACCATCAAGCGGGCGGTGGATGTGGCGATCAGCGGGATCGTGCTGGTCGTGCTCTCACCGGTGATGCTGGGTATCGCGCTGCTCATCAAGCTCACCGATCCCGAGGGTCCGGTGTTCTATGCGCAGGAGCGCGTGGGGCTGGACGGGAAGATCTTCACGGTCTTGAAGTTCCGTTCCATGCGGGTCGATGCCGAGTCCGAGACCGGCCCCGTCTGGGCCCGGCGGGGCGACCCCCGCGCTACCCCCCTGGGGCGCTTCCTGCGCCGGTTCTCCCTGGATGAGCTGCCCCAGTTCATCAATGTGTTGCTGGGCGACATGAGCATCGTCGGGCCACGGCCAGAGCGCCCCCACTTCGTGGAGCAATTCCGGCACCGCATCCCACGCTACTGGGAACGCCACCGGGAGAAGGCCGGGCTGACCGGCTGGGCGCAGGTGAACGGGCTGCGGGGGAACACCAGCATTGAAGAACGCACAGCATATGATTTGTGGTATGTCGAAAACTGGTCGCTCTGGCTCGACTTCAAGATCATGTTGCGCACGGTGGTGGCGATTTTCCGGGACAGCCACGGGTAGACGCGCGCTTGCCGCCGGGCCCCGGCCCGGCGGTTCCCGCGGATGCGCCCCGCTCCTCAGTCCTTGCTTCAGGAGAAGCGGGACGGCGGCGGGCGCCGGGCACGGTGTGGGGGTTCCCCAGCGCAGGAGCGGCCAATGAAGCTGCCGTTTGCGCGCTGGCTCGCTCAGCCGGACCAGGGGCCGACGCCGCCCCGTGCCGCCAAGATCATCCTGGGGATAGGCAATCCCGGCCCGGAGTACGCCCACCACCGCCACAACGTGGGGTTTCAGTGCCTGGATGTGCTTGCCACGGACCTGGGCGCGCGCTTTGAGGAGGGGCACCGGGTGGCGCGCCTGGCGCACGCAACGATGGATGGGGTGCCCGTGGTGCTGGCCAAGCCCAAGACCTTTGTGAACCGCAGCGGCGAGGCCGCCGCCGCGCTGCTCCAGCGCTACCGTCTGGCCCCGCAGGACCTCATCGTCATCTATGATGACCTGGACCTGCCCCTGGGGCGCATTCGGGTGCGGGCCAAGGGCAGCTCCGGCGGGCACAATGGCCTCAAATCCCTGATTGACCACCTGAAGACCCAGGAGTTCCCCCGGATCCGGGTCGGCATCAGCCGTCCGTCCGCGTGGGACGACCGGCTCCGTGGCGCGGCGCGGGAGGAAGCCATCATCCGCTGGGTGCTCAGCGACTTCACTCCTGAAGAAGAGGAAGCGATGGCAGCGGTCCGGCAGCGGGTGGCGGCGGCGGTGCAGTGTGTGGTCAGCGAGGGGGTCGTGGTCGCCATGAACCGGTTCAATAATGATAAAAATTTTGTATAATATAAACTGTATTGCGATGCGGCTTGCGATGGGGCCGCGCTCCGCCAGGAATCAGGGCATCCGGTAGGCAGCAACGCATCCCAGAAAGGAGCGCCTTTTGCGCACTCAGGTCTTCAGGTTACCCAACAGTCTGCGAGTTATTACTGCGGAACTCCCCGGAACGCAGGCAGCCAGCATCGCGATCTACGTCGGCACTGGCTCCCGCTATGAGCATCGTCGCCTGAACGGCGTCTCCCACTACATCGAGCACATGCTGTTCAAGGGGACCCGCCGGCGGCCCGATGCGATGCTGATTTCTGAGGCCATCGAGGGCGCAGGCGGCCGCATGAACGCCTTCACCGGCAAAGAGACGACCTGCTACGTCGCAAAGGTCCCCTTCGAAAAGTCCGCCCTGGCCATGGAGGTCCTGGCCGACATGCTCAACGAGTCGCTCTTCGACCCGGACGAGTTTGAGCGCGAGCGGAAAGTCATCCAGGAAGAGATCAAGCGTTCCCAGGACAGCCCGGCGGCCTGGGCCGGAGAGCTCCTGGTCCAGTCGGTCTATGGCGACCAGCCTATGGGGTGGGACATTGCGGGCACCGTGGAGATCGTCGGGCAGGTGACCCGCGAGGATCTGCTGGACTACATGGCTGCCTGGTACGTGCCCAACAATATGGTGGTGGCCGTGGCGGGCAACATCCGCTCCGATGAGGTCGTCGCCCTGTGTGAGCAATATTTCGGGGACCGCCCCGCTGGGGAGCTGGGCACCTACACGCCCGTCGGCCCGCGCGTCGGCGCCGATCCGGTGATTGTGGAGACCCGCAGCATCACCCAGGCCAACCTGGGCATCGCGGCCCGCTCCGTCTCCCGACAGGACCCGGACCGCTGGGGCCTGAGCATGCTGAGCAGCGTCTTGGGCCGCGGGATGAGTAGCCGCCTGTTCAAAGAAGTCCGGGAACGCCGGGGCCTGGCCTACTCGGTGGGCTGCGGCGCGGCGCGCTACTACGATACCGGCCTGTTCAGCGCCCACGCCGGCGTGGCCGGCGAGAAGGTGGTGGAAACGGCCCAGGTCATCATGGACGAGTTCCGCAAGCTGCTGGCGGAGCCGGTCACCGAAGAGGAACTGGCCAAGGTGCGGGAGTACTCGGTCGGGGATTTCCGCCTGGGGCTGGAGGACAGCATGGCGGTGGCCCGCTGGCTGGGGGAGCACCTGATGACCCTGCATGAGGTGCCCGAGGTCGAAGAGGTGGTGCAGCGGCTCCGGGGCGTCACCCCGCAGGAGATCCAGCAGGTGGCTCAGCGCATCTTCGTGCCGGGCGGCTTCAGCGTCGCCGTCACCGGGCCCCACGACCATACCGAGGAACTGCGGCAGGTCATTCACGCCATCTAACTGTCTCGTGGCGCGGAGTGCCGGAACGGTCTGGTGAGAAGCAACGAGGCAGGGTCGCCACCGGCTGGCAGGTCGGTGGCGACCGGCGCGTGCTGAGGCGGCGACCGCATTACCCAGCAGCGTAGCACGGCGATGGCCGTTCGTCAGTAGTGATACCTCCCCTGCACGAAGCGGACCTCATGGCTCTCAACCTCCATGCCCGCAGGCTGCCGTCGGGGAAACGGGACACGTCCTCCGCCGTGACGGTCTCTCCCGCATCCGGTCCCCCATTCCGGCCACGATAGGAACTCTGGTACCGGAGGGGACAACCGTCTCCATCGCTCGAAGAGGAGGAGCACATGGTGAAGCGGCGCGACGATGCTGACGAGGGCGATGTCCCCGACCGGGATGACCCGGACTACCCGCTTGCTGAAGCCGCGGGATATGCCGGCTGGGAGCCTCCCGAGCGCCCCTAGCTGCGTCCCCTCATCCTTGCCATTTCCCTGCTGGTGGTAGCCTCGATGCTCATCCCGCTCATGCTCCAACTCGGGTCGTGAGCGTGTTCCCCCCATTAGCTGACCGGGCGCTCGAGGCCCATGGTTACGGCTACCTTGCCCCAGGTGCGGTCCTGCTGGCTCTCCCGGGCGGCGCAGGCCCACCGTAGCCGCCGGTGCGGCCCACCCCTTGCCGCGCGCCGAACGACTACGGCTATAATGTAACCAGGCAATCTTCCACGTGAGGGGAGCGCGGCTGACATGGATGACATCACGTACGTCGAGACCGGGCGCGGACTGGCTGCCGCGGTCGAGGCCATACGTCAGGCACCGGTCATCGGTTTCGATACCGAGTTCGTCGGGGAGGCAACGTACCAGCCGCAGCTCTGCCTGCTCCAGGTGGCTACGGACCAGGGCCTCTGGCTCATCGATCCGCTCCGTGGGATGGACCTGAGCGACTTCTGGGCAGCCCTGACCGCACCAGGGCGGGAGGTCGTCGCCCTCGCGGCGCGCCAGGAGGTGCGGTTTTGTCTGCGCTATGCCCAGCGCCCACCGGCCATTCTCTTTGACCCGCAGTTGGCCGCGGGGCTGGTCGGCTTCAGCTACCCGCTGAGCCACACACACCTGGTGCAGCACGTGCTCGGTGTGCAGGTGGAGGGAGGCGAGACGCTCACGGACTGGCGGCGGCGTCCGCTCACCCGCCGCCAGCTGGAGTACGCTGCCGACGACGTGCGCTATCTGCTGGCAGTGCGTGAGCGGCTGCTCGCACGAGCCCAGGCGCGGAAGCGCGTGGACTGGCTCCGTCACGAAGGCGAGCAGATGGTCGAGCGCATCGTGCAGAGCGAAGGGGAAGAGCGCTGGCAGCGCGTGACCGGCGCCGGCGGGCTGCGTCGCCGCGGTCTGGCGGTGCTGCGGGAGCTCTGGCGCTGGCGCGAGGGCGCGGCACGCCGGGCCGACCTGCCGCCGCGCCGCATCCTCGGTGACGATCTCTTGGTCGAAGTGGCGAAGCGGAGCCCGGCAACGGCCGCCGACCTGTTCGCCTTACGGGGATTCGACCGCCCGGCCCTGCGTCAGGCAGGGCCGGAGCTGGTGGCCGCAGTCCGGCGGGGTCTCGACCTGCCTGAGGGAGCGCTCCCCCTGCCCCTCAAGCACGATGACCCGCCCCAGTTGTCCATCGTGAGCCAACTCGTGTCCATCGTCGCAGCCAGCCTTGCGGTGCACCACGAGGTGGCCCCGGCCCTCCTGGCAACTTCCAGTGATGTGCAGGACCTGGTGCGGTGGTACCTTGCGGGCGGTGAGGATGAGCAGCCGCAGCTCTTGCAGGGATGGCGCGGCGAGATCGTGGGGAGGGCGCTGGTGGACCTCCTCACGGGGAGAAACGGGGTCCGGGTCGTGGACGTCTCGGCTCCGCACCCGCTGAGGGTCGAGCCGATGTGACCCACCGTTCCACTGGCATGGCCCTGGGAGCGCCCCTTGGGCGTGAAAGCAGTGGTCTCTCCACCGCACCGCTACGCTCAGGTTGACCCCGCTCATGACGCACCGAGTCCACCACGAGCATCGTGTGCCACCAGGACACCCGGTAATGCTTGGTCCAGTTTTCGGAGAGTAAAGCAGATGCGCGTGTTTCTGACCGGCGGTACTGGAGCGCTCGGCGCCCGCCTGTTGCCGTTGCTGCGCGCTCGCGGCCACACCGTCACCGGCCTCACCCGCAGCGCAGAGGGCAGGGCACAGCTGGCGCGCTGCGGGGCAACGCCCCTCACCGGCGACGTATTCGACCGCGCCGCGCTGGAGGAGGGCTGCCGCTCGGCCGATGCGGTGGTTGACTGCTCAACCGTCGAGCCGCGGCTGCCGCGGCCGGGCGGCCGCGACTGGTCGGTGAATGACCGCATCCGGCGGCACGGCACGCGTAACCTCGTTACCGCGGCAGCCGCAGCCGGCATGGTGCGGTATGTGCATTGCGGCCTGGGACTGGTCTACGGCGACCATGGCGACGCCTGGGTGAACGAGGAAACCGACCTGCGCACGCCGTTGCCCCTGGGACCGGCGCGGGAAGGTGAGGCCGCCGTGCTGCGCGCCCGTGCCGAAACGGGGCTGCCAGCCCTGGTACTCCGCATGGGCACGCTCTACGGCGTCGGCTTTTCCGGCACCGAGCGGCTGCTGTGGCTCGTGCGGCGCCGCTTACTGCCGCTCTCGGGTAACGCCGGCAGCTACACGAGCTTTCTCCACCTCGACGACGCTGCGGCCGCCGTCGCGCAGGCGCTCGCAACCGATCAGGCGCCGCCCGTTCTCAATGTCTGCGATGACGCGCCCGCACCGGTGGGCGCGTGGCTCCCGTGGCTGGCACAGGAGTTGGGGGCAGGTACACCGCGCCACTGGCCGCGCTGGCTGGCGTCGCTGTTCGTGGATGACCGGGATGCGGCGGTGTATCTCCATACCTCGCTGCGGATGACCAACGCGCTGGCCCGACACACGCTGGGTTTCCGACCCCGCTTCCCATCGTATCGCGACGGCTTCCGCGCCGACGTGAACAGCCAGCCAGCATAGCCGTGCAAGACATCGGCACTCCGACATTGGCGTACGTCGGGGGAATGGCGCGACTGGCAGACGGAACAGCGCAGCCACCAGGCCGGACCGCGGGGACGTCCAGGGGACCGCGTGACCGCGGAACACGAGAGACACGACGAGGTATGCGGCTTATTGGCCATCTCCTGACCGTATTGCTCACTTGGCGGGTGAGATGCTGTCAGGACAACCCCACTGCGGCGGAACGTCAACAACGCGAAGCGGCGACCAGGCCAAAGCCCAGCCGCCGCCAGCGGGAACCGTAGCGCACCCGGAGCCCCCAGACCTGGGGACCCACCCGCCAAGGAGAACCGTCAGGAAGTGGCGGGGCTCCGGGCCAGCGCTGATCTTCCCCCAAATGCAAAAGGCGGCGCAAAGGCCGCCGTAGGTAGTTATTGGTCAAGCGGTGGTGGGCGGTACTGGGCTCGAACCAGTGACCTCTTGCGTGTGAAGTATACCACCCTGAACGCTGTGGCGTCAAGCGTAGAGGTCCGAGCGAAAACGCGATAGTTATGAACTGCTAAGAGACACTATAACTACGCGTCCCCCGTGCCTATCGGTAGTACGGCTCGGCAGCGCGCTCCCACCTGCCGCCCCCTTTCCACAGGTGCAGGGTGTCATGGATCTGCATGCCCGTCGCCAGCAAGTCCAGGATGGCCTGTGCGAACTGCGGGACTGCTCCGTGGGGGAGTACAAGGATGCCAGGGTGCTGTTGGGGTATGCCCCACGCCGTGGACCACCGGTGCCAGGCATGGTGCAGGAGACGATAGTCTTTCCAGTTGTGGGTCACGAGGATGCGCCCATGCTGGGCAGCGTGTAGCAGATGCTCGTCATCGTGGGCGTACTGCATGTCGAGTTGGACGGCGGTGACGGCCTGATGCCCCGCGGTGCGGAGCATGTCAGCCAAAGCGAGTGACACGTTATGGTCAAGGTGGAAGGATGCCATGATCAGGCAGCGTTGGCGGCAAGCCGACCATTGATGACGGCCTGGTGGCGCTCGTAGTAGGCCAGCGCTGCTTCCACAGCTTCCAGGGGAATACCGTAGTCGCGGGCAACCTGGGCGGCGTCACGGTCAAGGGCCAAGTACTGGCCGACGATAGCCCAGACAGGCACGCCGGAGGGCTTCAGGCGTACATCATCCGGTCCTGGTCGCAAGGGATCCGGCTCAATATGCTTGGCAATCAGGGCATCGGCGTCCATCGGTGGGACTCTCCTGGAATACATGGGATGCTTTCCTCTGTGGTACTCCCTTACGGGGTCTGTTGTCAAGGAGGAGGCGAGCGTCTACCTGCTGCTGTTCTGCCCGACCACGAAGAAGGTCCGGCCCTGAGTCTGGGCACGATGGAAGTCGTGGCACAGCAGGTGGTCCGTGCGCTCCCGCTTCGGCTTCGACTTCGGCATGGCGTTCCCCCTTTGGAAAAGGTGAGGCTCACAGGGTATTCCCGCGCGGGGGGAGAAGTACGGGAGGCTTGTGCTCAAATTGAGCACAAGGGTTAGGTATTCCCGCGCGGGGGGAGAAGTGCGACGGGCTGCGACGGGCGTCGTTCTTCAATCCTATGCCGACAGAAAGGCCGCAGCCCAGTGCTCGCAGAAGGCTTCACTGGCCCGCGCCCCCCAAAAGCGGGCGTGCGCGAGTTCATGGCCCAGGGTGCGCGCCCGTGCCTCGGCAGACAGCCCGGCGCGCAGATAGATGCCGAACCCGGCCCCATCCTCCCGCCGCACGCACAGCCCGGCGTACTCCCTTCCTGCCGGGGTCGGCGTGCCTTTGATCTTCGTCATCTCGTCGGCGCTGACCTCCCGCACGGGCCAACCAAAGTCCCGCGCCATCGCCTGCGGGTCACGGCTATACATCCGGCCCCACGCTTTGCCAGACTCCCAGGCCAGCCCCAGGCTTAGGCTTGGGGAGTAGCCGCCCCCGGCCCCGGTCCTGGGTTTGGCCGCCGTCGCCGTCGCCGTCGCCGTCGCCGGGGGCGGGGCCAGGTCCGCCGGGGTGACGATGTACATGCGGGGATTACCATCAGGTGGGCCGCCGGTCGGGGTCGCAAACCAGGGCCGAGTCAATGTGCCTACCATGTCCCCTCCTCCTTGCTTACGCTTCCACGGGCACCATTGGGCCGATTTCCGGGAGGCCCCGCCGTAGGGCATCCAGGTGGGCCGCCAGTTCATCAGGGGCAAGGGCCGCCAGCTTCAGGGCTTCGGCTTCGTCAAGCGCCCGGCGGATGGCCTCCAGGCGGGCGCGTACGCTGGGAGCGTTGGACAAGCCGGGTTTCTCGTTCCACGGAACGAGCGAGTGTACCGGCTCCTCGGACTGAATCGCCCGCCGGGTTTCATCTGCCAGGTCGCGTAGCTCCTTCAGGAAGTCATCGAGCACTTCCGGCGCACCCTCACGTAGCTTACGCTCCAGCCGCTGGAGCGCATGATCGTGCCCAAAGCTGGCGGAGCGGAGCGTGCCGACGGCCCGTGCGTGCTCCTCTTCGGCCTTGCGGAGCGCTTCCCGCACTTCCTCCAGGGAGTTCTTGGTTCGCTTAACCTCCCCGTCCAAGCGCGCCCGCTCGTTGCCCCATGCCGCCTCCAGACGCTCGACCTCGCCCACCAGCGCCCGGCGTTCCGCCAGGTGCTCTTCCTGGTACTGCCGCTCAAGCTCGCGGGCAGCATCACTCTGAAAAAATCGCTGCAACAGGGTCATTATTATGTTGTGACAACATCGGCGGTGTCTCCTGTTCTGTTCTTCGCCTGTCGGTCCTGGGACTAGGTTCAAGCTCCCCTTACCACCACCGGCCCCGGATTACACCCGGCCACCAGCCCGCCCGTTCGTGCCAGGCGCGGGCCTCTTCCTGGGCTGCCGCCACATCGGGCGGGGTATCCTGCCGGAGTAGGTTGCGAGGGTCGCACAGCCGCGGAGCGTGCGGGCAGTCCCGCCGCGGCTCCAGGGATGGGGCAGGTTCCGGTTGTTGCCGTCGCTTCATGCTACCGAACCTCCCTGTCGCTCGCGATATTTTCAACCATCCTGAGCGCCCCGGCCACGTCGCCCATCTTCGCACGGAAGTGGATGATGCCCACGACGCCAGGGGGGACGCTGGGCAGTTCCCCCAGGAAGGCCAGCAGCCGCAGGAACTCCGGTCCGTCGCCCGGCCTGTCTTCCGGCACCGCGGCCACCAGCGCCAGCAGGCGAGCACGCTGCGCGGGGGTTACGCCACCGTCGTTCGTGCGTCGTTTCATCGTTCCTATCCCCACCTCAACCGGGCCATCGTGCGCCCGGCGTTGGACCGCGCCCGACCCCGTTGCTCCGCGTCGGCGTCGTCAATGCCAAGCTGCGCCAGCAGTCGCCCCAGAGCAAGACGGTGCTGCCGCGCCTCGGCCAGCAGCGGGTTCGGGCGTTGCTGCCCGCGGGAGCCGGGTACCATGACCGGCGCTCCCCGCAACTCCTTCTCCATGGCGGCAAGCTCATCCGTCAGACGGCAAGCCGCTTCCAGCAGCGTCAGCTCATCGGCCCGCAGTTCAAAGTCCGCGGTGATGGCTTGCCACAACTTGCGGCCCGCCGCTTTCAGGCCCGTGGGCGGCTTGGGCAGTGCCGAGGTTTCCATAATGTTCACCTCCATAGGGGGTCGGGGGAAACGGCCCGTGCGCAGGCAGAAGGAAAGAAGGGTACCCCCACCGGTCCTGGGGTCCCAGCCCTGAACTTCTGACCCCCGCTCCCCCTCGGCTAGAAGGGTAGGCCGTCGTCAGCGTCCGGCTGCGGATGGCGGGGTGCTGGCGCTCCCACGGGCTGCCCCGTGCTCCCGGCGGAAGCTCGGCGGCCTATCTGCCCCAGGGATTGCACCAGGAAGGCGGCTACCTGGAGCGTGGAGCGCTCCCGGCCCTCCCGGTCCTGCCAGGCGCGCAGTTCAAGCTTGCCCTCGATGTAGACCGACGTGCCCTTGGTCAGGCGCTCTTCCTGGGCGAGGGCTTCGGCCCGCTCGCCCCATACGACTACCCGGACCCACTGCGCCGGGGCCTTCTCCCCCTGCCCCTGGCCCTGGCCCTGCCGGGGCTTCTGGTCTACCGCCACGGAGGTTTCCCACAGCGGGGTACCCGAAGCGGTGAAGCGCAGTTCCCCGTCCTGGCCCATGCGTCCCTCAAAGGCTGCGGTGATGCCGTGCATCTCACGGTCTCCCTTCTCTGGTATGGTCAAGTTTGCGGGCGCTGCTCCTATATACGAGAGAGCCAGCAGGGGGTGTGATGAACGCAAGACGAGACGCATGGGCGACGTGCCAGGCCGCAAGCGCCGCAAGCTGCCGGTCCGTGAGGCGCTGGAGCGACGGCGACAGATGTTGCCGGAGTATCGCCGCCGCTCCTGCTAGGTCGTCCGGCGTAAACGCAGGAGGCTCCGCTACGGGCCCGGCCAGATCGCCAGCAGGTCCCGGAGCAGGCGGGGCAGGGTCAGCCACCGGGCCGCGCTCTCCGCTACCTGCTGGGGCGTCGGCGTTTTGGGGCTGGGCATCGGGGCCACCCCCTCAGTGGTGGGCTGGGCTTCAGCGCGGGACAACAACGCGATGCTCTCCGGCTTGTGAGCCGCGAGTGTCGCCCGCAGCTCCGGGGTGAGCGCGCCGCGGGGAGCGTTCACCCGCAGCCCGTCGGGTGGCTCCGGGGTGAGCACGAAGCCCCGGCTCTGGAGCTCGCGCAGCAGCGTTTCAGCGGTCACAGTGTAGCCTCCTCTCTGCCGTCTCCCTCGTTAGAAAGTGGCTGCATTTTTGCGTCCCCAGCGTCCCCAGCGTCCCCCCGTGCCTGAGTCGGGCCGCCGGTTGCAAGTTTTGCGTCCCCCGAGGGGGAGTTTGCGTCCCCCGATGGTGCCTGTTTTCGTGCCTGGGGGGACGCTGGGGACGCTGGGGACGCAAAATCCGGGGGCTCTTCTGATCTGTCTTGTCCGCCGCCGGAGCCGCCACCGGGGGGCGGCTGCAACGTCGTGATGATGATCACCCGCCGCCGCGTGTGCGGCAAGCGTATGAACTCGACACTCACCCCTGCCGCGCGGAGGTTGCTCGCGATGCGCCGCAGCGCGTTGGAGAGCGCACGCCCGTTGCCCGGCCAGCCCCAGGGCGGCTTCTTCTCTGCTGCGAGTCTCGCGTTCAATGCTGCGAGTAGCTCTGTCGCGCTCCCGGACCACCCGCCGTCCGCGGCGTGCTCCGCGGCGAACTCCCGCACCGCCCCCGCGATAGCCGACGCGTCAAGCGCCAGGTCGTTCGCCCCCTCCCGGTTGCCCGCGTACGCGCGCAGGAACGAACCCCGCGGCCAGCCCAGCGCGCTTTCGGCGGCTGTCACCCACAGCGCGAAGTCGGCCATCCTCGGCAGCCGGTCAAGCTGCGTGCTGGGCAGGTCCCGCAGCGCCCCGGCCACGGCGTCGAGGAGCGCCCCCAGGATGCGGGGCCGGGCGGTCTCAAAGTCACGCCAGAACGCAGCTTCGGTGCGGCGCTGGTCTTCAGGAATAGCCGGCAAGTAGAGCACGATGGAGCGGTCCAGCAGGTCGGGCCGGGTGGCAAGCTCCTCGATGCCCGTCAGGATGACCGGCCGCTGGGCGTCAAAAATAGTCTCTTCATCATCTGAGTAGAGCGTCCGCGTCGCGAACCCGCCGCCCGTCGCCAGGCGGCAGAGGGCGTCCGAGAGCCAGGGGGCCACGTGGCTCAAGTTATCGAGCGCCACCACCCACCCGTTGCGGGCGGCGATCATCAGGTCGCGGCCGTCCCGCGGCTCAGCCCGTACCGGCGCGGTGCTGGGATCTACCAACGACCGGAGCGTGCGGGCGGTGGTGGTCTTCGCGCTGCCCTGCTCCCCATGGAGCACCAGAACCGGATACGGCCCGCGGTCGCGCAGCGCGGCCACCAGCCAGGCCACCAGGAGCTTGAAGTCGTCATCTGAAGCGACGTTCACGAATTGACGTAGCTCTTCCACGCTGCCTCCCGCGGCGGGCAACGGCAAGGCCAGCATCCCCTTCGTGCGGCGGAACTTCACCGGGCAGGTGTACCCGGTCTTTACGCGCCATCCATCTTGGGTGACTTCGATAGCCTGCCACGTGGGGTTGCTTAAGTCGAAGTACATGCGGCCAGCGTCCCCGGCCAGACGGGTATGCACTGTGAACTCCCGCGCTTCTGCGGGGAAAATAGCTAGCCCCTCCAGGACGCCCAGGGCATCCTGGAGCGCCTGCGCGCTCGGCGTCGTGCCCTCGGCCACGAAGTAGCACGCCTGCATCCAGCGCCGAAACGCCGAAGAGCGCACGGGCCAAGTTTCGCGCCAGTCCCCGGTTGCGCCGGGGATGCTGGCCCAGGCCGTGCCCTCCGGGTCGTGAAAGGGGCGCGCTCCCCACGCCCCCGCGAGTTCAACGAGCTGGGTGGCTTGCGACTTGCGCTCTTTGCGCCCGCGCTCGCCCGCGCTGCCGCCGGCGCCGCCGGCGCCGCCGGCGCCGCCGGGGTCCGGGTGCGCGCCGTTGCGCCGTCCCGCGCTGGCAGCGGCTCCCGCTTCCGGCCACAGCCCCAGGTCCCGGAGAGCGTCAAGCACCGCGCCTTGTGAGCACCCGCTGAAGCAATGCACCAACGTTGCGCCGTCCGCGGCCTCGGTGACGGCGAACGACGGGTTGCGGTCCCCGCGGCCCTGCCCGTGGTTCGGGACGGGGCAATGCACGTTCCCGCGCTCGCGAGCGCAGGGGCAGCCGGAGCGCCCGCACGCCAGGCCGCGGCGGATGGCTTCCGCGCTCACCGTGCGGGCGGTCACGCCGGGCCGCCCGCACGGTGAGCGCGCTCCCGCCGGGCGCGGGCAGAGGCCAGCGCGAGCTTCGCGAAGTACGCTTTACGCGCGTGTGCAGCGCGGCGCTGGCGCTCTTCGGGAGGGAGTACGCCGTTGGGGTCTACCTCGCGCTCGAACTTCTCTAAGAACGCGGCGCGGGCGTTGCGGGTGGTCTCGCGGGGGTCGTGGGTGGCATGCAAGCGGTGGGCGCCGATGCGGCCGCGCAGGGCCATGTCGGGGGGTGCGAACGAACGCACAACAACTCTCCTTCGCCGCCGCGGGACCTGTCCCCCACCGGCATGAAAGAGAGCTAGCAGCACGTACGTTGTGCTGCACGTCGTGCAGCACATTTACACAACCGCGAAGTGCTTCGCGGGACCAGCGGCGAGCAGGCTGCGCCGCTGGTCAAACCTGTCGGTCGCGGATACGAGCCCTCCGCGCGGGGCGTGGTGCGCAGCTAGCGTAAGCTGCACGCTGCATGCTCTATATGCTACTGCATTATATGCTACTGCGCTGCGAGCGCAGTGTCAAGCGACACGCAGTTATTCTCAGGGCAATCGCATTATGAGCCGAAGAGGACGCTCAGCAGGTAGTGCTCATCCCAGCCGGCCTTGAGGCGCCTGCCTTTGATGCCCACTTTGGCCGTCTTATCCTGCCGCAAGAGA
>JACQUQ010000148.1 GCA_016210175.1 Chloroflexota bacterium
CCAGGTTTTCACCACATCACCCACTCCAGCGGGCATGGTGGAAATCCCCCGCTCCTTGTGGGACCGCCTCACCGCCACCCTTGCCTATGCCGCCTGATTTGGACAAAGCCTAGCTCAGGCCAGGGGGAGCGACGGGTAGCCCGCTTACGCCTGCGGCGCGGCCCGTCGTCGGGTGCGCAGAGCGGTCCAGATCGCCCAGGCAGCCAGGGCCGGGGGCACCAGCCACCACGAGAATACGAGGATCCGGATGCCCAGGCCCGCCCAGATCTGGAGGAACGCCAGCGAGTCTTCCCATGCCTCCCGCGCGATCCGCACCGGGTCCCAGCCGGTCGGCGTGGGCTGCTTGGGCTTGAAGCCCACGGGGGTCAGCGCAACGGTGATGGTCGCCAGGTCGGCGCTGCGCCGCAAGTAGTTCATCCGCCCCTGGAGGCGCTCGATCTGGCCGCGCACGGTGCTGAGCTGCGCCTGCACCCGCAGAATCTCGTCAATGGTGGTGGCCCGCTTCATAAGCTCCTGGAGTTGCGCCTCCGTGACCTGGAGGTTCCGCACCTGGGCCTCCAGGTCGGTGAACTCCTCGGTCACGTCCTTGGTCTGGCCCTGCTCCGACGTTACATCAACCGCCAGGCGGCGCAGGGCGGCCATCGTATCAGGATAGGACAGGGCCGGCACACGGATGGTCAGCGTGGCCAGGGTGTACTCGCCTTCCTGCCGGAGGGTGCTGGCCGAGACCAGGCCCCCGGCGTTCTGGGTTAGCCGCGTCACCTCCTCCACCGCCTGGGGCACGTCATTCACGGTGAGGGCAAGGGTTGTGGTGTAGATGATCATGCGGTCCAGGGGGGACTGCGGTTGGCCGCCGGAGGACGGTGCGGCGCCTGGCTCGGCCATATCCCCCTTCGCCCCCGACCACTCGCCATACGGTGCCGGGGCTCCCACCGCCGGTGCCATGCGGTCAGCGTCCTCCGCAACCGTGACCGTCCCGCGCGGAGGAGCTTCGGCGCCGGCCGACGGCCCGCCGGATAACGTAACCAGAGTATCTGTCTGCCGCAGCGCGGCTCTTCCCCCGGTACAGGTCGCTACCAGCAGCAGGACCGCTCCCAGCAGGACCAGCCCGCCCACCACTCGGTACTTGCCCCAGGTGCGCACACGGAGCATTGCCTTTCTCCTTTCTGGCCCTCCCTCTCCTGCGAGGGGTCTCAGGGAACAAGACGCCGGCGCCGTGCAGAAGGTTCCCGGCGCAGGGCACCCGGCACGCTGCGGCAGCCGGCAGCCGCAGCGCTGGTATCCCAGGGCAGCAGCGCGAACGACCGCATGGCTGCCCATGGCGACCTTGACAACCGCCTACAGGGATGCTACAGTCGCGGTGGATTAGCACTCTCACGAGGAGAGTGCTAACACCTCCCTAGATGATCCACCAGGGCGCGAGGATAGCCATGCTTTCGGAGCGCAGGGAGCGGATCCTCCGGTATATTATTCACGAATATATTACCAGCGCGACCCCCGTCGGCTCAGAAGCCATTGTCCGCAAGTACGCCCTGGGCCTCAGTCCGGCGACCATCCGCAATGAGATGGTCTACCTGGAGGGCGAGGGCTACCTTACCCACCCGCACACCTCTGCCGGGCGTATCCCCGCGGAGAAGGGCTATCGTCACTACGTCGCCACCGCGCCGGAGGAGCCTCTGTCCGCGGCGGAACAGGAGGCCCTGCGGCGTCAGTTGCTGGCGGCCGCCCGGGACATCGAAGAGTGGGTGCGTTTGGCTGCGGCGCTCCTGGCGCACGCGGCCCAGAACGTTGCGCTGGTGACTCCCCCGCAGGCCACCGAGCCCCGGTTCCGGCACCTGGAACTGGTGCCGCTCCATGACCTGGTGGTGCTCCTGCTGCTGGTGCTCCACGGGGCACGCGTGCGCCGCCAGGTGTTAACCCTGGACGAGCCGGTGCCCAGGGAGCACCTGACCGCCCTGACGAACCGCCTCAATGCGGCGCTGCGGGACCTCACGGCAACGCAGATCAGTGCCGGCCTCGTCCACTTCACCCCGCTGGAAGCCGGTGTCGCCCGCGCCATCGTCGAGCTCCTCCGGGCCGAGGAAGCTCGTCAGCGGCAGGAGGCCTACCTGGAAGGGTTGCGCAACCTGTTGGCGCAGCCGGAGTTCACTGGCAACCGCCGGGCGCTGGCGCTGCTGGAAATCCTGGAGGATCACCGGGCCCGCAGCGATCTGATCGCCAGGATAGGGACCGGCGAGGCGCTCCGGGTAGCTATCGGGAGCGACAACCGCGCTATCGGCATCGAAGATTGCAGTGTCGTCCTGATGCGGTATGGGGTCCCCGGCGAGATCGCGGGCACCCTGGTCGTTTTGGGACCGACCCGCATGGCCTATCCCCGGATCATGGCGACGGTCCGGTATCTCTCCGAGTTGATGACCGATCTGGTCCGGGAGCAACACGTTATGTAAGTCGCGCGGCTGCGGTGGTGTGGGAACGATACCGCCGAGGGCCACGGGAAGCGCAGCGTCCCTCTGCCCGTGGCCTGGCGCACCCACCATGCGCCGAGCCGCAGCACCAGGAACCCAGGGAGGATAGGGAACGTGGCGACTGAACAGGAGCACATTCCGGGAGAGCAGGTTGCGCCTGCGCAGGAAGAAGGCCCCGCCGCGGAGCGCCCCGTCGCGGAACTGCCGGTCGAGGAGCTCCGCCAGGCGCTGGCCGAGGAGCGGAACAAGGCCGAGCGGTATCTGGCGAACTGGCAGCGCGCCCAGGCCGACTTTATCAATTATCGCCGCCGCACCGAGCAGGAGCGGACCGAGCAGTCCAAGTATGCCGGGGCCTTCCTGATCGTCCAGTTGCTCCCCGTCCTGGACGACCTGGAGCGGGCTTTGAATTCGGTGTCGGCAACCCTGGCCGGCTTCAGTTGGGTGGATGGCATTCGCCTCATCTCCCGCAAGCTGCAAATGGTCCTGGAGGCCCAGGGGTTAGCCGAGGTCCCGGCGCAAGGGGAGCGTTTCGATCCCAGTGTCCACGAAGCGGTCCACTTTGTCGAGGGCGAAGAAGGGCGCGTCATGAGCGTGATCCAGAAGGGCTATCGCCTCCACGACCGGGTCATCCGGCCGGCCCTGGTCGTTGTCGGGAAGGGGAAACCGGAAGCAGGCTCCCAGGAAACCAGTGGGGAGCCTTCGACACCGTCGAGTTAGGAGTACGCCATGCCGCGAGTCATCGGCATCGACCTGGGGACCACCAACAGTTGTGTGGCCGTGATGGAAGGGGGCGAACCCACCGTCATCCCCAACTCTGAGGGGGGACGCATCACCCCCTCCGTGGTCGCCCTCAACCCCAAGACCGGCGAGCGCTACGTCGGCACCGTCGCCCAGCGCCAGGCCATCACCCACCCCGAAAACACCATCTTCTCCATCAAACGCTTCATGGGCCGCAAGTTCGCCGACCCCGAAGTCGCCCGCGACCGCCACCTGGTCCCCTACCAGGTGGTCGCCGCCCCCAACGGCGATGCCCACGTCCTGCTGGGCGACCAGCCCGCCTCGCCCCCGGAGGTCAGCGCCATGACCCTCCAGAAGCTGCGGGCCGACGCCGAAGCCTATTTGGGCGAGAGTGTGCGGGAGGCCGTCATCACCGTGCCCGCCTACTTC
>JACQUQ010000150.1 GCA_016210175.1 Chloroflexota bacterium
AGATGGAGGAGGCGCTGCACAAGCGGGTGGTGGGCCAGGAAGAGGCCATTACCGCTATCGCCAAGGCCGTGCGGCGGGCGCGGGCCGGTCTCAAGGACCCCAAGCGGCCCATCGGGGTGTTCATGTTCCTCGGCCCGACCGGTGTGGGCAAGAGCCTCCTGGCGAAGGCGTTAGCCGAGTTCATGTTCGGCAGCGAGGACGCCCTGCTCAAGCTCGACATGTCCGAGTTCATGGAGAGGCACTCCGTCGCCCGGCTGGTGGGCGCACCTCCGGGGTATATCGGCTACGACGACGGCGGCCAGTTGACCGACACGGTGCGGCGCAAGTCCTACTGCGCCATCCTGCTGGACGAGGTGGAGAAGGCCCATCCTGAGGTCTTCAACATGCTGCTCCAGATCTTCGAGGATGGCTACCTGACCGACGCCAAGGGGCGCCGGGTGGACTTCCGGAACACCATCATCATGATGACCAGCAACCTGGGGGCCGACCTCATCAAGCGGGACACCACCCTGGGCTTCGCGGTCAGCCGGGATGATGTGAAGACCCGGGAGGACGCCTACAAGAAGATGAAGGGCAAGGTCCTGACGGAGCTGGAGAAGGCCTTCCGTCCGGAGTTCCTCAACCGTGTTGACGGTGTGGTGGTCTTCCATGCCCTCAGCCCGGAGCACATCCACAATATTGTGGACCTGGAGCTGGCCGCGGTGCGCAAGCGCATCGAGGAAATGAGCATGCACCTGGAGATCACCACCGAGGCCAAGGACTGGCTGGCCAAGAAGGGCTACGACGAGAAGTTCGGCGCCCGACCGCTGCGCCGCCTGATCCAGGATACGGTAGAGGACAAGCTCTCCGAGAGCATCCTGGAGGGCCGCTTCCACGAGGGTGACACCGTGGTCATCGACGTGGAAGAGGATGCTATCGTCCTCAATGCGACAGCCGTCGCCACGGCCTAACCAGGCAAGTCCCAGGTAGAAGCAAGGGGAAGGGTTTCGGCCCTTCCCCTTGGCGCGTCCAGCCCCCGCCACGCGAGCGAGAAGGCGCGCGGCCTCGCGCGTCCAGCGACCGTAACAAACACGGCTGCCCGCCGCGTGCGGCCACATCCCACCGCCGTCGTTGCGTTTCGCCCTTTCTTTCCGTATGCCATCCCTTTTGGGGTACGCTCACCGTTATATATTCGGTATCCCTGTGCTCTCGTCCGCCGGGAGCGGAGCAGGGAGGGGGGAGACCCCGGAAGGTACCGGCACCGGCAGTGACAGTTAGGATTTGACCGGGAGCGCACCCAACGGAGCAGGAGCTCTGCCAGCAACGTGGGCCGTCATCGGCGGTTTCCACCACGCGCTGCTTGGCTGTCCTGGAGGGTGCAGCGGAAAGCGACCTTGATAGTCCATGATCGAGGGAGTATACTCCAGGATAAGCCGGAGTGGTCTCAGTTTGGAGGTACACCATGGGATGGGGAGTACGTAGCTCGCGGCAGGGAGTGCGGTGGCTGCTCATCGCGCTGGTGCTGGCGCTTTCGGGTATGGGACTGGATGCGGCCAGCGCGCAGGGGCCGACGGAGTTCGTCACCGGTGAAATCCTCGTGCAGTTCCAACCGGGGACACCTGCGCCGGCCATTGCCGACATCCACCGGCAGAACGGCGGCCGGGTGAAGCAGACCATCGCCGGCATCAACGTCCAGGTGGTCAGCGTCCCCGCCGGCCAGGAGCGGGCGCGGGTCGCCGCCTATGCGCGCAACCCCAACGTCCGCTTTGCCGAACTCAACGGCATCTACCACGCCATCGGCGCGACCAACGACCCGCTGATCGGACGGCAATGGCAGTACCAGAACACCGGCCAGACCGACGGGACACCGGACGCCGACATGGACGCCTTCGAGGCCTGGGATGTCACCGCCGGGAGTGCGGCCGTCGCTCTTGCCATCCTGGACACCGGGGTTGACCAGAGCCACGAGGACCTGGCGAGCAAGATCGCCGGGAACGTCAACTTTACGGATAGCGGAACGGTAGACGATCTGTACGGCCACGGCACCCATGTCGCCGGGAGCGCGGCCGCAGCGTCCAACAACGGCACCGGCGTGGCCGGGACCTGCCCCAACTGCTCCCTCTACAACGTCAAAGTCCTCAACGACCGGGGCAGCGGGGCCTGGTCCTGGATCGCGAACGGCATCCTCTGGGCTGCCGGGTGTGACACCTCGCCCTGTGGTACGCCGCGCGCCCCGGTCATCAACATGAGTCTGGGTGGGTCGAGCGGCTCGGTGACGCTCCAGCAGGCCATTGACCAGGCCTGGGGGAATGGGGTGGTCCTCGCGGCCGCCGCCGGCAACGATGGCGTGAGCGATCCCAGCTACCCCGCCTTTTACACCAACGTCATCGCCGTCGCCGCCACCGACCACAACGATGCCAAGCCGGGGTGGTCCAACTTCGGCTCCTGGGTCGATGTGGCCGCGCCGGGGGCGGCTATCCTCTCCACCGCGCCCGACCACCGCAACCGCATCTTTGGCGGCAACGCGCCCAAGTACGGGACCATCAGCGGGACCTCGATGGCGACCCCGCACGTCGCGGGCGTGGCCGGGCTGGTCTGGTCGACCGCGCTCTGCGCGGCGCGCGACAACGCCTGTGTCCGCAGCCAGGTCGAAACCACCGCCGACCGCATCGCCGGCACCGGCACGCTCTGGACCCACGGACGCATCAACGCCCGCAGCAGCGTGACCCCTACCAACCGGCCGCCTACCGTCTCCATTGTCGACCCGACGGAGGGCCAGACCATCGTGGGGGCCTATCGGGTCAAGGTTGCGGCTGCGGACGCCGATGGCTCCGTCAGCACGGTGGAGCTGAGCATTGACGGCGGCGCCTTCATCGACCTCACCGCGAACTTCGACGGGACGCACTACTTCTACGACTGGGATACGCCGGCGGTGGCCGACGGTTCCCGCCGTCTGGACGCCCGCGCCACCGACAACGCGGGTCAGGTCGGCGTGGCCACGACCGTGACGGTGACCGTGGACAACGTGGACAGCCCGCCCACCGCCAGCATCGTGAACCCTGCCACCGGCGCCACGGTACGCGGCACGGTCATCATCCAGGCCAGCGCCACCGACGACAAGGGCATCAGTGCGGTGGAGTATGCCATCGACGGGGGCGCGTACGCTCCGATGAGCTTCAACAGCGCCAGCGGCGCTTGGGAGGCGTCCTGGGATACCACCGGCTATGCGGACGGCTCAGCCCACACGATTGATGTTCGGGCGACGGATAGCGCGGCCCAGGTCGGGCAGGCCGCCCAGGTCACGGTGATGGTGGATAACGCGGTCAGGAGCCTGGCCGTCACGGTAACGACCGACAAGGGCACGTACAGCGTAGGTGAGCAGGTCACTATCGACGTGACTGTCGCCGACAACGCTGGCAGCCCGGTGGCGGACGCGGCGGTGCGCCTGGAGGTCTTCGCTCCCAACGGCAGCCTGTACGCCTCCGGCAACAGCACCACCGACGGCTCGGGCCGCTCGCGCTTCCGGCTGAAGCTGCACCCCAGGTTCACCGCACCGGGGGTCTACACGGTGGTGGCCACCGCGACCAAGGACGGCTATACCGCCGGCGAGGGCCGCACCACCTTCACGGTGCAGTAGGCCAGAGCAGGGCGAGGAGATGAGCGGGGGGACCGGCGTACCGGTCCCCCTTATCGCGCGTGCTTGGGGACGCTCCACGCAGCGTCCTGCCGATTCTCGGCGGAGTGGATTACTCCTCGTCGAAGTCGTCCACCACGCCCTCGTCCTTCAGTTGCTCCACCAGGCGGGCGGCCCGCACATACCCGATCCGGAGCTTGCGTTGCAGCATGGATGCCGAGATCTTGCCCTGTTCCTCATAGAGGGCACGGGCCTTCTCCAGGAGCGGATCAGGGCCAGCGGCCTTGCTCCCGTCGCCCACGTGCTGCTCCATCTCCTCGATGGCCTCGGTGAATTGTGGCGGCCGCAGGTGTTGCCAGCGTTCCTGGCTCCAGAAGGCGACCAGCCGTTCCACTTCCTGGTCCGAGACGTAGGTGCCCTGGATACGCCGGGGCTTGGCCGCGTCGGTGGGCAGGTAGAGCATGTCGCCGCGCCCCAGGAGCTTCTCCGCGCCCGTGACGTCGAGGATGGTCCGGGAATCCACCTGGGAGGTCACGGCGAAGGCGATGCGGGTCGGGAAGTTGGCCTTGATGAGGCCCGTCACCACGTCTACCGATGGCCGCTGGGTTGCCACCACCAGGTGAATGCCCGTGGCCCGTGCGAGCTGGGCCAGGCGGCAGAGGCTTTTCTCGACCTCGTAGGGGGCAACCATCATGAGGTCGGCCAGTTCATCGATAATCACCACCCAGTAGGGCAGTGGCTCGCTCACCTTCGGGCTCTTGTTATAGCCATCGATGTTGCGGACCCCCGCCGCCGCAAAGGCCTTGTAGCGGGTCTCCATTTCCTTGATGACGAAGTACAGCGTTCCGACCACTTTCTCGGCGTCCACGATGACCGGCGCCAGCAGGTGGGGGATGTCGTTGTAGGGCACCATCTCCACCCGCTTGGGGTCGATCATCAGCATCCGCACTTCGTTGGGGGTCGTGTACATGAGCAGGGAGGCGACGATGCTGTTGAGACAGACGCTCTTGCCGCTGCCGGTAGCGCCGGCGATGAGCAGATGGGGCATCTTGGTCAGGTCCGCGGCGACCGTCTCTCCGGAGACACCCTGCCCCAGGGCGATAGCCAGCTTGGTGCGGGTGCGCAGGCGCTGAAAGCCCGAGCTCTCCAGGACGGCCCGCAGGCTGACGACGCTGGGGGTCGGGTTCGGGACTTCGATGCCGACCACGCGCTTGCCCGGCACCGGGGCCTCAATACGGACACTGGGTGCGGCGAGCGCCAGGGCGAGGTCGTTCGCCAGGCCGGTGATGCGCTCGACTTTGACCCTGGTCCGAGAGATCTCCTCCTGGTGGACGCGGGGGGTGCCATTGCGGTCCACTTTGATGCGGCCGAATTCGTCCCGCTCCCGGACCTCCCGGTAGCGGATGTTCCAGCCAGGTTCCACACCGAACTGGGTCACCGCCGGGCCGACGCTGGTGGCGACCACCTTGCCCTGGACTCCGTAGCTGGCGAGGGCCTCCTCAAGGGCGCGGGCGCGCTCCTGCACATCGGTGGGGGCCTCCTCCACCGGGGGACGCTCCAGGATGTCCATGGAAGGCGACTCCCAGGGACCGGGCGTGGTGGTGGGCGCCGGGGCGCTCTCGTGCGGGACGGGGCGTCCGCGGTCAGGGTGGCTCCCTGGGGCGGCGCCGTTGCGACTGGCCGCGGGGTCGAGACGAGCGCCATCCGGCGCGCTCCCGGAGGAAGGGTCGGCGGCGGCCACTGCGGTCGGCGGAAGCTGGTCGTCCGCTGCGCCGGGCTGCCGCTGGCTGCCCTCTTCAACGGAGAAGCGGCTCAGGACGGCCCGGGCGAGCCACACCGGGCCGAGCACCAGCAGCAGGGCCGTCCGCTGGAGGATGCGCCGCCGGTAGACCTCCCGCGCCAGCCACCAGGCGCTCCGCCCGACCCGGCGGGCCAGCCGTCCCCCCTGGCGTGCGACCCAGCGGGCCTGCCGCGGCGCCGCCAGGCAGGCGCCCACCAGGAGGAGCCCGGCCGCTCGCAGCGTGCCCAGGGCGTCCGGAGCGCCGATAATGACCTTCCCCAGCAGCCCCCCCAGGGAAGCCTCGGCGAACGCGACATGGCTCAGGACCAGCCCATTGGGGGAGAAGAGGGCCAGTATCCCCAGGGTGCCCAGGGCCAGCAGGATACCCCCCAGCCAGCGGTTCCACGGCCAGAGCAGCCCACGCCAGCCGCGCCGGCGCACCCACCAGGCCGCGCCGGCGGTAGCCACCAGCGCGGGGAAGGTCATGACGCCGACCAGACTGAGGATGGCGTCCAGCGCGAAGGGACCGAGGGCAGCCAGGGCCACGCCCGCGGCGCTCCCCAGGAGGCACAGGCGCAGCACCCACCGCAGGCGCGGGCCGATCCTGAATCGGGGAGCCGTGATGCGGGGGCGGGCGGGGGCACGGGCCTTGATCTGCGTGCGAGCGGCAACGGGGCGCGCTGCCCGTCGGGGTGGCTCCCGCAAGGGAGTACGGGTGTGGGACATCAGGGACCTTTGTAGGGAGGGGCGCACCACACCGGCGCGCCGTCTGCTGCGGATGCGCTTCGTCGGGGTGCTGCCGGGCCGCGCGCTCGAGGTGCCGCGGCCCTGGGCACCATACCGGCTCACAGTATAGCAACGGCAGCGGTACGGCGCAAGGGTGGGCGTACCGCGGGGAGTGCGTCAGAGTTTTGCAAGCCGTGCCTCTGGGGAGCCGCGTGGCGAGACGCAGCAGGATGGGTCCACAAAACTTTGACGTACACCCTAATGGCCCGACCGTTTGTGCTTTTCGACCAGAAAAGCGTATAATGTCCTCCCTACACGCAGCGGGCGATGGTACCATCTTCGAGGAGCTTATCTGTTCCTTCAACGAGGAAGCTGGCGAGCACTTCACGCCGCGGGATGGAATACGGATTCTGCGCCAGAGCTCACCCTAGTGCTCTGTCAATCCTACTTTGATGGGTTCCGCCCCGCCGCCCTGAAGGGCGGGCCCGCCGTTCACGGCGGCGGTCTCACCCATCAGTTCACGGCTGACAGAACACTAGGCCCAGGCCGAAGGTCTCCGCGACAGTGTAGAATGACGAACGACGTCTTCAGCGACCACCTACGCGCTCTACAAGCGAAGGGTGTGGTATTCCCCCCCGCCTCGGGGGGAGTGCAAATTGGGGAGCGCATGCCTGGCAAGGGAGTAGCGGCGTTGCCTGAGTCGGTCGAAGCCTGCCCTGAGCTTGCCGAAGGGGCACGCCGCCCGTTCCTTTCGACAGGAACGGGCCTGACCTGTCCAATTTGCACTCCCCGTGTCTCGGAGGGGAGCAGGGAGCGAGGTACGGAAACCGTGTAAGGCGCGGTCCTGGGAAAGAGATGCGTACGAACCTGAGCACGGGAGGAAGACGATGAGTGTCCAAGAACGCGCCCGAGAGCGGAGCACGGCTTCGAGCCACCTGAACGATATCGAGTCCAAGCAGCTCCTCCGTGAAGCCGGGCTGACCGTGACAGAGACGCGGGCCGCGCGGTCCGCCGAGGAAGCCACCGCCGCGGCGAACGTGCTGGGGTTTCCCGTGGTACTGAAACCGCTGTCCCGTCAGGACATTCCCGCACAATTTCCGGACGGCACGCGTCTGGTGGTGGGCGCCGAAGCGGATGTGCAGCGCGGCTTCGATGCAGTGCAGGCGCGCGTTGCCGCCTGGGACCGGTCTGCGGCGATCGAAGGCCTCGCGGTGCAGAAGCTCGGCCGGCCCGGCATCGCGCTGCGCATCCAGGTTCTCCAGGACCCCATCCTCGGCGCCACCATTGCCTTCTCATTTGGCCGGCAGGCGGCCGACATCTGGGAGGACATCGCCTACCGGGTCGTGCCCCTGGTTCAGAAGGACGCGCGGCTCATCGTCCGTGAGCCGAAGGCGGCAAAGCGCTTGCTCCACGGCTACGGCATGCTGCCGGCGCCGGATGTCGCCCACATTGAGGAGGCGCTCCTGACCCTCTCCAAGTTCGTTGAGGGCACTCCGGATCTGCTCGAAGTCGAGATCGATCCCGTGATCGCTGGTCGCGACGGAGTTGTCGTCGAGGAAGCCCGGGTCGTGCTACGCGGGCTGAGGACTGCGTGAAGGAAGCGGAAAGCTGTAGCAGAAGGCAGTTTGCCTGGAAGGAGCGGTCCCTGCCCTTCAGCTTGCTGCATTCTGGTCTCAGCACCACAAAATTGGAGGCCAAATGCATCCGCTCGAGCGGCTGTTCAATCCCCAGAGTGTGGCAGTGGTGGGCTCCAAGAAGGTGGACAACCACAACTGGCTCCGCACCGTGCTGCCGTTCAAGGGTCCCAAGTACCACGTGAACGTCGACCGGAACGAGTGGGAAAGTGCCGCTGAGTTGGGCATTCCCAGCTATGCCAGCATTCTCGACGTTCCCGACCCCGTGGACTACGTCATTTTCTCGATTCCGGCGCCCGTGGTCCCGCGGGTGCTCAAGGATTGCATTACCAAGGGCGTGTACGGGGTGCATCTCTACACGGCCGGCTTCAGCGAAAGTCACACCGAGCAGGGCGCGGAGCTCGAGCGGCAGATCGTGGAGATGGCGCGGGCTGCCGACCTCAAGCTCGTCGGTCCCAACTGCCTTGGCATCTTCAACCCGAAAGCCGGCATCGGCGTCAATCTGGGCAGCTACTACGGCGAGGCGGGCAATTTTGGCTTCATCTCCATGAGCGGGTCGCAGGCGGGTGGATTTGTGCGGGGCGCGCTGGTCCACGGCATCAAGGTAAGCAAGGTCGTCAGCATGGGCAACGGCATCATTCTGGACAGCGCGGACTACCTGGAGTACCTGGCGCAGGACGATGATACCAAGGTTATCGGCATGTACCTGGAAGGCGTGCGTGACGGCCAGCGGTTCTTCCGCGTGCTTCGGGAGGCCTGCGCGAAGAAGCCGGTGTTGATCTGGAAGGTCGGTGAAACCGAAGACGCTGCCCGCGCGGTCGAGTCACACACCACGACCAAGAGCACCCAGGCGGTGGTCTGGGATGCGATGTTGCGGCAATGCGGGGCCATCAAGGTCAGCCATGTTGACGAGATGTACGAGCTGGGAAAGCTGCTCCTCAAGCTGCCGCCTGTCACCGGCAACCGCGTCGGGTTGTTCGCCCTGTCCGGTGGGCACGCAACAGAGATGACGAACGTCTTCTCCAAAGCGGGCTTCCATGTCACGCCGCTCACCGACGCGTCTTACCGGCGCATCCTGGAGCATTTCGACCCGACCGGCTCAAGTTACAGCAATCCGTTCGAGGGCCGCGCTCTGGCAAACCTCGCGACCCTCAACAACATCCTCGATGTCGTGAACGAGGACCCGAACGTCGACATGATTATTCATGAGATGCACGTGCGGCAGGCCGAGACCGGGCCCACTGTGTACCGAGGCTATCCAGCCTCCTTCTTCGTGGACTTCTACAAGAACCGCTGCAAGAAGCCCTACGTCGCCGTTCTCTCGACGATCCACCCCCGCGCCGAGCCGAGCGTCACCGACCAAGTCTACCGGGAATTGAGTGATGCGGGCATCCCGACGGTGTTCGGGCTACAGACTGCCGCCGATGCGCTGCGCATGGCCGTGGGGTACTATCGCTACCAGGAAGAATAAGGTTTCCTACAGTCGACAGACTCCTCGACCTCGGTCCACCTGTCCGCCCCGTAGAGGACGCCACACCGCGCGATGGTGATGATGTCGAGGAGTTGGTGGCGCTGGCAGCGTGCGACGCGCGGGTCATCCACGTGGGCGAAGCAGTCCCGGATACGGCAAGACGGCTGGTCGGGCATGGCGGGAGGCCTGAGGCTCCCTTGCTCCTGACCCGCCCAGTATGCTCCTCCTCCTGCTTCCGCCCCGCCGCCCTGAAGGGCGGGCCTGCCGTTCACGGCGGCAGTCGCACCCATCAGTTTATGCCTGACAGGGCACTAGGCCTGGCATTGCAGGAGCTTGGTCCGGGCGGTCTTGCTTTCCACGCGCCCGTTACTCTGCCGATAGTTGCAGTAGGTGAGCAGCAGGTCGCGTCACGCCTCCGGCAGGGGACCAGCCGCAAACAGCGCCAGGAACTCCGGTAGGGCATCCTCGCGCACCCGCTGCTCCCAATCCCGCAGGCGCTGCTCCGTCGCCTGGCGGTCCGGGAGGTCGCACCAGCCACGATAAGGTATAGTGTTGCGCTCCGGCGAGATCCTGGTTACCGACCGATACCGTCCAGCTTGGCACGAAAAACGCGCTCGTGTCACGGGCTGGAAAGGTGCTCTTGCGCTGCCAGCGGCCTGAGGCTGACGTTGACGTACTGGGGATCCGCGGGGCAGTGCTCTACCTCTTCGATCACGAAGCGCATACCCGGCGCAACCTGCAAGGGAGCATCGGAAGCGACCGCCAGCTCTGTCTCAGTTGGGGGTCCCTCGACGTCGAAGACGGTAGCCGGATGAATCTTTGCCGGTCGGCCGCAGACTTCCCGCTCCGCCCGCGCCTCACCCATTACGATGACGACCATCCCCTGGTACGATGGGCCAGCCGGGAGGCGGAGACTTACCTGCAAGTGTGACGCCGGAGGGGTGAGGACGGCGTTGCCTCGCTGGAGGGAGAAGAGGTCGGCAGGACGGCTCCCTTCGGGCACGAGAGTGGCCAGGAGGAGCAGGACCAGCACCGCAGTGAACACCAAGAAGAGCGTAGATGCCAAGAACTTCGGCTTCCAAAGTTGCATAGGTGTTACCTTCGTCTGGCTTGCTCATGACTCATCACTGAGTACAACGATGGGTGAGTGTGCTCGCCGCGCCCCGCACCGGAAATGGTACGCCGCGTGCCACTCCCGCTCCGAGGGCCGGACGCACGCTCGCGCTGGGAGGCCGGGCGGGTGCTCTGTTCCAGGAGCAATGCGGCTGGTGGGGGGAGCAAACCGCCGCTACCGAGCGGGTATCCCGCAAACCTCGCATTCGCATGACCGGCCACTGGTGGGGAGGAGTGGCGCCCCGCACGACGCGCAGCAGCCGCAAAGGGGGCCACCGGGCCAGTCCTTGCGGCTGCGGAAGGGGGGGCGGTGGTGGTTACGCGGCGCTGCGCGCCTCGGACAGGACCGGCAGCGTGAAGCTGAAGGTACTGCCCAGGCCCAGTTGGCTCTCGGCCCAGATGCGGCCGCCGTGCGCCTCGACCAGCCCCTTGGTGATGTACAGCCCCAGCCCCAGCCCTTCCTGGTGCGCCTGGGCCGCCTGCGTGCGACGGTACCGCTGGAACAAGTGGGGCAGGTCCTCCGGAGCGATCCCCGGCCCGTGGTCCTTCACTGCGGTGACGACCTCGCGCTCGCGCTGGGCCAGAGTCACCGTGATCTCGGTGTCCGGAGCCGAGTACTTGAGCGCGTTGCCGAGGAGGTTCATCAGGATACGCTCCAGCCGGTCCGGATCGGCCAGGACGGGGGACAACCCTGCCGGCGCCTCGAGCCGGATGCGCTCGGCCCCGGCAAGCCCTGCCAGGCGCTCCTTGAGGTCCAGGAGAAAGGCGCGCAGGTCCAGCGGCCGCGGC
>JACQUQ010000151.1 GCA_016210175.1 Chloroflexota bacterium
AGCTGGTGTTCTGCCTCGATCCGGTGGTCTGCCCCTGCTCGACCATGTACCGCATCCACCCGGCCTATCTGGCCTGGGTGCTGGAGGAGTTGGCCGAGGGGCGAGTACGGAACCAGGTGCGGGTGGATGAGGAGACCGCCCACTACGCGCGCATCGCCCTGGAACGGATGCTGGCGGTACGGTAGCAAGAGGAGGGGGCAGGTTTGAAACCTGCCCCTACCGCATACTCGTGGGTAATGCCCTCCCCAATAACAACCAGCGAGGACATGATGGCAGCAATGCAAGGCATCGTAGCGGCACCTCTCATAGGCGCGCGGCTCGCGGCCGCGGCCTGGGGAGGGCTACATGCAACGCACTCGTGCCTACCGCCGGAGTCAGCGACGGCGCTTCATCCGGCGGCGTCTGAAGATTATTCTGAACGCGTGGGGCTATGGGTTCCGGTTGTGGGGATTCTCGGATATGTCGCCGGACCGGTATCCATACTATGGTCGGACCGGAATGCTGGGCAAGTTTAACCTCTGTTGCTCCTGTGGGATGTGCCGAATCCCCAAGTACGACCGGCTGGCCTTTCGGCGGGAGAAGCGGCGCTTGCTGAGCGAAGTAGACATGTAGGGTCGGTATGCCAATGGGCAAAGATAGCATATTTCTCACCGAACTTTATGAGGATTTGCGGCAAAGCCTGAAGAAGTATCCGCACGTCGAAATCCAGCGTAACATCCCGCTGCGAGTGCCTGGTCAGCCCAAGGACCTCTGGCCGCTGGCGACATTCTTGTTGTAGACAGGAAGCTTCACACCACGTTCATCGTTCAGGACGTGTACGACGCGGGCCTAGTGCGGCGGCTGGCCCAGTGCTGGCCCTATCTCGATGCTCGTGAACACCAGGACACGGCGCTGATCCAGCTATGGGAACATGAAACGCCGACGGGTGGAGATCGCTGCCTGGCGCAATTCCTGGGGGAACAGCGCCAGGACGCATCCTACCATTTCCGCTACGTCCTGCTCTGGCGCAAGGGACACTCTGCCGAGACGATTGCCGGCCGCATCATCACCAAGATGAACCTCGTCGTAGACGACTTTGCGGATATACAAGCTATCATTCAAGGTAAATAAGAAGACGACCTGGATGAAAGCATGGACATCGAGGGACTTTTTGTCGAGATAGAGCGATCTCGCAATGTATTTCATTAACATAATGTTGAAAATAGACTTCAGGGAGGTCTACTTACTCTCACCCGTTGCTTAGAGAGGCCCGAGACGGCCGATGTTCGGGTTTTTCAATAGCCTGTTAGTGGCCATAGTTACAGGTAAGGAGCTGTCGATGGTCAGGGAAATTACGTCATATATGGAATTGACTAGCCTTCACCAAGCGGGAAATGGCTATATATTCAACCAACGACGAGAACACCGAGACTTCTCGAAGCACCCTTGGTCGCAATTTCCTGATGACATGAAGCGGAGTCTCCAATCCGAAGATGCCCAAAACAATAAGCTGCATCGTACCTCCTGTGAGGCGATAGAAGCGATGACCACCAAGCATCCAAAGTATTTCTTCGAAACTCTAGACGAGGCGAAGAACTGGCTCAACACTACATTGGGTGCGGAGAACTGGGTGGGTTGTGGCCTCTGTCTCGGAAATGCCTGGAGTAAGGCGAACCCATGAATTTGTCCATATTCGACTACATCATCGTCGGCTCCGGCATCGCCGGGCTGTATGCCGCGCTCCTGGCCCGCGAGGTCGGCAGCGTCCTCCTCCTGACCAAGGGGAGCATCGAGGAGTGCAACACCCGCTACGCTCAGGGCGGCATCGCCGCGGCCATCGGCCCCGACGACTCCCCCGCACTCCACGCCGAGGATACCCTGGCCGCCGGCGCGGGCCTGTGCGACCCCGAGGCCGTCCGCATCCTGACCGAGGAAGGCCCCGACCGCATCGCCGACCTCATCCGCTTCGGCGTGCCCTTCGATACCCTCCACGGCGAGGTAGCCCTCACGAGAGAGGCGGCCCACCGCCTGCCCCGCATCCTGCACGCCGGGGGCGACGCCACGGGCGAGCACATTGAGCTGACCCTGAGCGGCCTGGCCCGCCACCGCAACATCACCATCCTGGAGTACAGCCTGGCTACCCGGCTCCTGGGGGATGCCCGCAACGTGCGGGGCGTGGAGGTGCTGGACTGCCGCACGAACCAGGTGACGGCTTTCGAGGGCCGGGCCGTCATCCTGGCGACGGGGGGCTGTGGGCGGCTCTACCACATCAGCACCAACCCGGAGGTCGCCACCGGCGACGGCGTGGCCCTGGCCTTCCGGGCGGGGGCCGAGGTCATGGATATGGAGTTCTTCCAGTTCCATCCCACGGCCCTGCGCCTGCCCGGCGTCCCGCCCTTCCTCATCTCCGAGGCCGTGCGCGGCGAGGGCGGCATCCTCCGCAACGTCGCGGGCCGCCGCTTCATGTTCGACTACGCACCCCAGGGGGAACTGGCCCCCCGCGATGTGGTGGCCCGGAGCATCGTTGCTGAGATGGCGAAGACCGGGGCCGACCACGTGCTCCTGGACGTCTCGCACCTGCCGGCGACGGTGGTGGCGGCCCGCTTCCCCCGGATCTACGGCTTCTGCCTGGAGCACGGCGTGGACATGACCACGACGCCCATCCCGGTGGCGCCCGCGGCCCACTACATGATGGGCGGTATCCGCACCAACACCTGGGGGGAGACCACCCTGCCCGGCCTGTACGCCGCGGGCGAGTGCGCCTGCACCGGCGTCCACGGGGCCAACCGCCTGGCCAGCAACTCCCTCCTGGAAACCCTCATCTTCGGCAAGCGCATCATCCAGCGCACCCTGGAGGCGCGCGACGGGGCCACGCCGCGGGGAGCTCCACCGACCCCGGAGGCGGAGGCGCTTCCAGCGCGGCGGGGGGCCGGGGACGCCGGGGTGCCGACCCTGCCCGCCCTGCAACGGCTGATGTGGGACCAGGTGGGCATCACCCGGTCGGGGGCATCCCTGGCGGAGGCTGCCGCGACCCTGGCGGCCTGGGAGGGGACCTTGCCGGCCCCCACCGACCGGGCCTCCCACGAACTGGCGAACCTCCTCCTGGTGGCGCGCCTGACCGCCGAGGCCGCGCTCATCCGGGAGGAGAGCCGCGGCGCCCACTACCGCACGGACTTCCCAGAGCCTAACCCGGCCTGGCTGCGGCACATCGTCTTCTGCCGGTACCGGGATTGACCTGCTGAGGGAGCGATGGCGAGCAAGCTCTACGATGTTGCCTACCTGCTGGTGCCGGTGACCGATCTGGAGCGGGCGGTGCGCTTCTACCGCGACGGCCTGGGCCTCGACCTGCTGTGGTACGAGGCCCGCCAGGGCCATGCCGCGGTGCGGACCAGCGCCGCGCCCCTGGTGCTGCGCGCGGGCGGCGCGCCCAACCCGGCCGGGAGCGGCCCCATCATCGCCTTCGAGGTCGAGGATATTCAGGCTGCCGTTCCTGCCCTGGAACAGCAAGGTGTGACGTTCCCGGAGGGGATCGAGCGCCACGGCGGGCGCCTGACCGCCCGCTTCGCCGACCCCGACGGCAACCCCCTGGAGTTGAACCAGACCCTGCCGCCACCGACCGTCACCGGCTGAACGCTTGATGATGAGGATGAACATAGCCCGCTCGTGGTGCGTTGGTCGAACCATGAGCGGGCGGCGACGAACACATCCCTATTCATGAGGACTGCCGCGCTACCGCTCCGCTCGCCCTGCGACAGGCTCAGGGCGAACGGAGGATGCTCCCGGAGGAGGACTGCCATGCCCCTGCCCTTGCCCCTGCTGCTGGTCCAACCCATCGTGGATGCGGCCCTGGCCGAAGACCTGGGCCTGGGCGACCCCACCACCGAGACCCTCATCCCCTACGAATGGCAGGGCGTGGCCTCGCTGCGGGTGAAGGCCCCCGGCGTCCTCGCGGGGCTGCCCGTCGCGGAACTGGCGTTCCGGCGCGTGGACCCGGCGGTGCGGGTGGAGACCCTGGTCGAGGACGGCAGCCAGGTGGAGCCGGGGCAGGTGGTGGCCCGCATCGCGGGGCCGGTGGCCTCCATCCTGCGGGCCGAGCGGGTCGCCCTGAACTTCCTCCAGCGCATGAGCGGCATCGCCAGCGAGACCGCCCGCTACGTGGCGGCGGTGGCCGACCTGCCGGTGCGCATTATCGACACCCGCAAGACGGTGCCGGGCCTGCGGCTCCTGGACAAGTACGCGGTCCGCATGGGCGGCGGTCACAACCACCGCCAGAACCTTGCGGATGGCGTGCTCATCAAGGACAACCACCTGGCCGCCCTGGAGACCTTCGCCGGGCTGGGCGTGGCCGACGCGGTGCGGGAGGCCCGGCGGCGGGCGTCCCACACCCTGAACATCGAGGTGGAGGCGGATACCCTGGACCAGGTGCGCCAGGCCCTGGAGGGCGGGGCAGACATCATCCTGCTGGACAACATGACCCCGGAGCAGATGCGGGAGGCTGTAGAGATGGTGGCGGGTCGTGCCATCACCGAGGCCTCGGGCGGGATTACCCTCGCCACGGTACGGGCCGTGGCCGAGACCGGGGTAGACCTGATCTCGGTGGGGTCGCTCACCCACTCGACCAGGGCCCTGGACATCAGCCTGGACCTGGAGTTCGTGAAAGGGTAGGGGGCAGCCAAGTCGCTACGGTCTGCACCAGCCGTGTATCTTCCCCTCGAACGGATTCAGGAGCGGCTACCCCTCCCCGAGGATATCCGTGACTGCCAGTTCCCGCTCGGGGAAGGCCAGGGGAGCCAACCGCTCACCTCGATGGACCGTCCGGACGGCGCGGTAGCCGTCGGGGGTCGGGTCCTGATAGACCGTGACCGTGTTCTGGCTCAGATGCACCAGCCAGAGCTCCCCGATGCCGCTCCGGGCATAGAGGGGCGCCTTCACCCGGCGGTCAAACGCGGCCGAGGTATCGGATACCTCGACGGCGAGGAGAATATCCTCCGGTGTGGGATGGGCCGCGGCATACTTCGGTTGGCGGCGCAGGAGCGCCAGGTCCGGCTGGGGCTCGCTATACTGGCTCAGGCGGACCGGGTTCTGGACGCGAACCTGCGCCGCATCGCTAAAGGTGCGGACAAAGAGTTCGGTAAGGCGGTCCACGCACCAGGCATGCCGGGGGCCAATAGGTGGCATCTGAATAATCTCCCCGTCAATCAGCTCGACGCGGTCATCTTCGCTCAGGATGCCAGCCTTCGCCATCCGGTAATACTCATCGACGGTGAACCGCCGCCTCGTGGGTTGCAGCGCCATCGCGGACCCCCTTACGCCATCGAACAGGCAGCAAGCAGCGGGCAGCGGGCAGGCATCACCCTCTGCTCGACGGCCTCGCTGCTTGCTGCCTGGTGCAGCCTGCTACTGATCAAGAACGAGGCTCCCACCCTCATCAAACGCCAGCGCCCGCGGCTCGCCCAGGACCTCCAGCGTGTCCTGCGCCCTGACCTCCTCCAACAGGCCCTCGGACACCCAGAGCGTATCCAGGTGGGCCGTGTCCCGGATGAGGACGGCACGCGCTCCTTCCGGAGAGAAGGGCCGCAATGCCAGCGCCAGGGCTTCCCGGTCCGTGGGCAAACTCAGGGGCACCTTGATGCCCCACAGGAAGTCCGAGGTCAGGGCGTTGATGGTCATGGCCTCGTGGTCGATCTTGTCCCGCAGGCGGTCCGTAATCAGGTCGGCCATGCCCACGCCGATGGCGTTGCCGTGGCTGCCCTCGGTCAGGTCCAGGGCCACAATACGCCGGATCTCCCGCTGCGGGTTGCCTCCAATGCGCCGGTGCATGCCCACCACATTGGGGTCCATCCCGGCGCCTGAGATGTCCTTGCCCATCTGGCGCACGATAAGCACGTCGAGCGGCTCGAAGGGGATGTTGGGCAGGTACGTCTTGGAGAGGTTGAGCAGGCGCAGGTCCGCCGCCTCCAGATCTTCGGGCAGCACGGCCTCGATGCGGGCGGTGCGGTCGTAGGAGTTCTCCACCAGGGCCATGCCCAGCACGACCGGGGCTTTGCGCGCCGCCAGGCGTGCCGCCGGCAGGAAGTGCTCCTGGAGCCCCTTGCTATGGATGGCGTCGGCGCCCACCTGCTTCCCCAGGCCGATGGCAAGGATCTTCAGCAGGCCGCTCCCCAGGTCGCCCACCAGGATGGAGTGGGGCTTGACCCGGTTGAGCAGCACGATGCCATCAGACTCGTAGGCGTAGCGGTCACAGAAGACCTCATAGCCTGCTTCGGTGACGCCCAGGGAAACCGCCTCCATGGTCGCGTGGATGGGGCAGCCCATCGCCTCCTCGGTGATGCCGTAGCCCCGCAGGACCTCCAGTTGTCCGGCGACGGTGGCCCCACCGTGGCTGCCCATGGCCGGGACGATGAAGGGCTGCGCCCCCAGGGCCGTGAGTTCGTCCACCACGTGGCGGGTGATCTCGGCGATGCGGAAGATGCCCCGGCTGCCCGCCGTCACCGCGATGCGCTGGCCCGGACCGATGCGATGGCGGCCCGCGACGCTCTGGAAGGCCGCCGCCACCGCCGCCCGCAGGTCGGGAAGGGTATCGTCAACGAAGCGCTGGCGCACCGGCGCAAAGCGGGGCAGGGCCACCTGCGCCGGGTCCAGGAACCGCCAGGGGAGACCGCTGCTGTGGGCCTGCATCATGCCTCCTTCACTGCGACCCCCAGGGCCGCCTGTCGCTGGGGGAGACCTAATCCGATAGCACTGATGGAGAGCGGACCGAGACACATCAGCGCCAGGGCGAGGAAGGTCGAGCCGGTCAGTTCTACGAGGGCCCCGGCCACCACCGGGCCGATGACCCCGCCCAGGGCAAACATGCTGCTCACGAAGGATGCCGCCACCGCCACCTCCCGGGGCGTGATCCCCGGCAGTTCGAAGGGGATGGTAGTGACAATGGGCACAAAGCCCCAGGAAAACCCGACCAGGAGCCCCGCCAGCACCAGCAGGGGGAAGGCGTCGGTCAGGAGCAGCGCCAGGGAGCAGACCGCCATCACCACGCCACACCCGGCCAGGATCCACCGCCCAACCCCGAAGCGCGAAGCGAGATACCCGAAGAGAAGCCCGGCCGGAGCCATGCCCAGGGAGGTCAGGCCGAACACGAAGCCCAGGGTGGTGAGGGGCAGGCCGTAGGTTTGCTGCATGTAGGCGGGCCAGAACGTCCCGAAGGTCCACCAGACCGCCGGTCCCCCCAGACCGCCCGCGGCCACCAGCCACAGCTCCCGATAGTGGAAGACGCTCCAGATAGGTGGCCGCTCCAGGGCGGCCAGGCCGGAACGATAGTCGTCGGTGAGCCGCTCCCGGCCCAAGGCCAGCCACAGCAGGGCCACGGCCAGCGCCCAGACGCCCATCGCGGCCAGGGTCGGCCGCCATCCCCCCAGGAGCGCCATGAGGTAGGGCGTGAAGGCCGCCGCCCCGAACTCCGCCACGCCGATGACGAAGATGGAGATGCCGTTGGCCAGGGCGATATCACGGGCGGGAAACCACTGACGGATCAGCAGCGTGCGCGCGGGCTGGTTCGCCAGGCTCATCAGGCCGTAGCCGGTGCGCGCGGCCAGCAGGACCAGGTAGCCCGGCGCGGCGGCCTGCCCGAACACCAGGAAGGCGCCCACCAGCCCGGCCACCAGGACGACCACCCGCGGATGATAGCGAGAGAGCCACCAGGCCGCTGGGACGGAGAGCACGGCCATCCCCAGGCGCAGGGAGGAGCTCAGCCAGCCCTGCTGCACCGGCGTCATGGCGATGTCCTGGAGCATGGCGGGCAACAGCAGCCCCAGGGAGACCCCCAGGAGGGTGCCGGACACCATGTGCCCGGAGAGCAGCCCCAGGATCACCCAGCGGTAGCGCGGGGCCGACACCTCGGTGCGAGCGACCACGGCGGGCTCCTCTCACAGCACGCCCTCAGCCAGGAGCGGCCGGCTTACTGGCCTCCCCACCCCCGGACAGGGTGGCACGGGGACCTCGTGTGGACGCCGGGCCCCTGGCTGCGGTCCCACGGCACCGGGAGACCGGGCCTGACCGCCGAGCGCCGACGGCTGCCTGCTCCCCCATCAGGGTACGTGACGCCACCAGGCGGGCACCTCGGGGCCTTCGTCGTCCGGGGGGCGGCTCCGGGCAAAGCCCATCCAGGCCACCCCCGGCGTGGCGCGCAGCAGTCCGGGGATCACGATGCCGTGCAGACTGTGCTCTGCGAGACGCCGCCCCTCGGGCCGCCCCTGGGCCAGCACCGCAAGCGCGTGCTGGTACGCCGGCTCGCCCCCCCGGCTGCGCCGCAGGTGCCGGATGAACTGGCCGGTCGTAAAGGGCGTGTCGCCCATCGCCGCCACCGCTCCCGGAACCAGGGGCGCCAGCACCGCGGCAGCCGCGGCGAAGGGGTCCGCAGGCTCAGCTTCGGCAGCGGCCGCTGCGACCATACTGCTCCTTTACGCCGCGCGGGACTTGCCCTGCTCCCCGACCACCGCAGCCGGCTGCGGCTGGGCGCGCTCCCACCCCCGCAGCTCAAAGTCCAGGCTCAGCGCCAGGACGGTGCGCAGCAGGATGATGCCCCCCAGGACGGCGACCTCCTGCAAGCTCGGCTGCAAGATCGTGCGTAGCACATCGGCGCCAATGAGGAACTCCAGGCCCAGCACCAGGCCGCGCCCCAACCGCCGCCGGACCTCCGGCAAAGCGGGCGCTGGGATGTCTGGGCGGAGCGCCCGGATGTAGGGCAGCAGAGCGTACCCGACTGCGATGGTGATGGTGGCGGCCCCGACGAAATCGGCCGCCAACGCAAGCGGCTCCACCAGCAACCGCAGGACGTTCTCCAGGGTTCCCATACCCCACCTCCTCCAGTACAGCCGGTCCACTCCCTTTTCCGGGGCACCCCGCAGGGTGTGGTCATTATACCACATGGTGCGCGAACGCTGAGACGGCGACGGTATGCAACGGATATCCTCCGCTGCGGGGCCGGACGGGGAGCGTGGTTTGGGATGCAGTACCCGCGCGCTGGGCGGCGCGTGGCCGCGTGGCTCACGGTGTGTGCGATGGGTTCCGCTGGAGTTGGCAGGGGTGCGGTTGGGATGAGGCCTCACGAACGAGCAGCGCCCCGCAGGGATGCGGGGCGCGCCACGCTTTCCGGTTGTTTGCCTTCCTGCCGCCGGCGGCCAGCGCCTTCCGGCGGAGCTGCTGGCTTATTCACGGGGAGTGCAAATGAGGTAGGAAGGTAAAGAGCAGAATAGTCGGTAATGAGAGGCTTTGATACCTCGCAGGGAAGAGTTCCCGCCGCCCTGAAGGGCGGGCCATTGCTGGCAAGGGACTCGGCCCGCCCTTCAGGGCGGCGGGACCCAGCGACGATGCCCAACTATGCCGCTGTTTCCCTCCTCGGTTAATTTGCACTCCCGTTATTCGGAGGGGGCTGCCGTCGGCAGGGGAATGGTGCCAATCAGCCCCTCCGCCTCCAGCGCCGCGACCTCCTCTGCGCTCAGCCCCAGGAGGTCCTGGTACACCTCGCGGTTGTGCTCTCCCAGGGCCGGAGCCGGCCGTCGGAGTTCGCCCTGTGTCCGCGAGAGCTTGTACGGGATCCCCGGATGGTTGAAGGACCCCACGTCGGGATGGTGCAGCGGCTTGAAGTACCCCCGCGCCGCCATGTGCGGATTCTCCGTCACTTCCTTGGCATCGAGCACTGCCCCCGCCGCAATGCCATGCTGCTGGAGCAGGTCCATCACCTGGTAGTGCTCATACTGCTCCGTCCAGGCGGTGATCATGCGGTCCAGCGCATCGTGGTGTTCGCGGCGGCCTACGACCGTGGTGAAGCGGGGGTCAGCGGCCAGGTCGGGCTTGCCCATTGCCTGGCAGAGGCGCTGCCAGGCGTCATCGTCGTCGATGGAGATCACCACCCATTTGTCCTCCCCCTTGCACCGGTAGCACCCCTGGGGCGCCATGAAGGGGTCGCGGTTCCCGATGCGGGGCACCACCCGCTGGTTCATGGTGTAGTCCATGACGGCGTCCCCGATGAGGGCAATGGTAGACTCCAGGTGGCTGAAGTCGATGAACTGCCCCTGCCCCGTCCTGCGGCGCTGCCACAGGGCGGCGAGAATGGCCCCGACCGCGTGGTTGCCGTTAATGGGGTCGCCGTGGTGCGCTCCCGTGGGCAGCGGAGTGTCGTCGTCGTGGTACCCGGTCAGGGCCAGCAGGCCGCTGAGGGGCTCCTGGGTCACGCCGTAGGAGAGGTAATGGCGCTCCGGCCCCGTCGCGCCGAAGGCCGGCATGGACATCATGATGATCCCCGGATTGACCTCCCGGAGCACCGGGTAGCCCAGCCCGAACTTGTCCATCACCCCATAGCTAAAGTTATCGATGACCACATCGCTCACCCGGACCAGGCGCTTGAACAACTCCACGCCCTGGGGGTGTTGCAGGTCCAGCGTGATGCCCAGCTTGTTCCGGTTGTTCTGGTGAAACCCGATCACTCGGTTATACGGGTCCGGGCCAGGATCCCCCCCGATATACCGGCCCTGGCCGGGAGCGGGTCGGATGGTACCGCGGCTGAAGTCGAACCGGGTGATAGACTCGACTTTAATGACCTCGGCCCCCATGTCGGCCAGCATCCGGGTGGTGCGGGGGCCGGCCCACACCTGCGAGACGTCGATAATACGGAGATGCGCAAGGGGAAGGGACATGCCGTATCCTCCTGCCGAACGTGACGAGATCAGACGGTACCGGCCTGGCGCAACCGTGTCAGGTCCTCTCTGGTGTAGCCCAGGCGCCCGCAGAGGACTTCCTCGTTGTGCTCGCCGAGCAGGGGCGCGTGGTCCCAGCGCCAGGTGCTCTCGCTCATCTGGTACGGGGCTCCGGGATACATGAGCGGCCCGGTGGCGGGATGGTCGATCTCGACGAAAAAGTCGCGCGCCCGTAGCTGGGGCGATTTAAAGAGGTCCTCGGTAGTGGCGACGTAGCCAAAAGCGAAGCCCATCGCCTGGCCCTGGTGGTAGATCTCCTGCTTGTCGTGCTCCAACAGCCACGGGAGGAGCAGCGCATCGATCTCGTCCCGTGCCTGGGGCTGCTGGCGCTGAAAAGGCGTGGCGTATTTCGGGTCGGCCAGGCGCGGCTCGCCCGTCAACTCGGCGATGCGGGGCCAGTTGCGGGGCGGCCCGGCGATGATGGCGGCCCACCCGTCCCGGCACGGATAGGGGTGCCAGGGATGGCTTTGGTGGCGCAGCCCGGCGCGCTTCGACGGCGCGCCGCCGTAGCCGATGGCGGCCAGGCTGGATTCGATGTGGTCCGACGCCGCCTCCATGATGGACACGTCCACCTGCTGCCCTTGCCCGCTCTGATCGGCATCGAAGAGCGCCATCATGATCCCGATCATGGCGGTCTGACCCGCGATGTACTGCGCCAGCGAGCCGCCGGCCTTCAGCGGCTCCCGCGTCGGCTCGCCGGTGATGTACAGCAGGCCGGCCAGGGCGTACTCGACGATCTCCGTTGCCTGGAGATCGCGGTACGGTCCGGTCTGACCAAAATTGGAAATAGAGGCCATAACCACGCGAGGGTTGATGGCCCGGAGCGTTTCATAGCCCAGTCCCAGGCGATCCATGACCCCGGGGCGGAAGTTTTCTACGACGATGTCCGCCGATGCGATGAGCTCCTTGGCGATTTTGACCCCAACAGCAGTCTTCAGATCGAGGGTAATGCTCTTTTTATTCGCATTGAGGTACAGGAAAACCCCGCTGCGCTCGGGATGCGGGACATCGTTGGGGAAAGGTCCCAGGCGCCGTGCGCCGTCCCCCGTCCCAGGCTTTTCGATCTTGATCACCTCAGCGCCCAGCGCGGCCAAGAGCCGGGTACAATACGGACCGGCAAGGTAATGGCTGAAATCCACCACCACCAGTCCTTCGAGGGCCCCACTCGGCATCAGATCTGTGCCTCCTTCTACGATGGTCAGTGGAGAGGACCCATCATCGGGAGTATGACGAAAACACCGGTCTCCAACGAGAACCGACGCCAGTCGGCGGTTGCAGCTTACCGCTAACACGGTAGCCTGTCAACTAGCCTTCCTGCTTCCCGTTGTCCGCGTTCCTTCATCGGTCAGGAGAGATAGCGACGCATCGCGTGTGTGGTTCCGCCATGCTGCGCGGTGGCCTCCCCACTGGCAGGATGGCAGCGCAGGGGATGTGCGCGGCGTGCAGGACAGGACGGGGAGGGGACCGGGGAAGCGCTCCCCTCTGGGCAGAAAACCGGCTCCCACGCCGGCCCCCGGAGGGGAGCACGAGCGCACAGGCCCCGCGGGCGCTGCCGCTCACCAGCGGGTAGAGGGGCAAGGCGCGCGGCGCGTTACTGAGCGTTGCGCTGACAGGTAAAGGGCGGTAGGGGCGCACGGCCATGCGCCCCTACGTAGCTCCCAGAGGTGTAGCGCATGGTGCAGCGGTCAGTAATGGCACCGGGTCGCGCCGGAGTGTGGCCGGGTTCTGCACCAGCCGCTGCCAGTGCGCTAGCCCTTGCCCATCACCGCGCGCACGGCCTGCGTAATGGTCCCCACGTTGGGCAGCACCAGGTTCTCCAGGGGCTTGGAGTAGGGCATGGGTACCTCCACGCTCCCCACACGCTTGATCGGGGCATCCAGGTAGTCGAAGGCCAGCTCATAGATGGACGCCGTGACCTCGGCGCTGATCCCGAAGGAAGGCCAGCCCTCCTCGACCACCACCGCCCGGTTGGTATGCTTGACCGACGCCGCGATGGTCTCCCGGTCCAGCGGGCGCAGGCTGCGAAGGTCCACGACCTCGCAATCGATGCCCTCTTCCTCCAGCCGCCGCGCGGCCTCCAGGCTCAGGGGCAGCATGCGGGAGTAGGTCACGATGGTCACATCGCGCCCCGCGCGCCGCACCTCGGCCTTGCCAAAGGGAACAGTATAGTCGCTCTCAGGGACCTCGCCGCGGGTGTTGTAGAGCCCGATGTTCTCGATGAACAGGACCGGGTTGTTGTCCCGGATGGCGGTCTTGAGCATGCCCTTGGCATCCTCCGGTGTGCCGGGGGCGACCACTTTCAGGCCGGGGATGTGGGCATAGTAGATCTCCAGATTCTGGGAGTGCTGCGCCGCCAGCTGCTGGCCGGCCCCGGCGGGGGTGCGGATGACCAGGGGGACCATAACCTGCCCGCCGAACATGTAGCGCATCTTGGCGGCATTGTTCACCAGTTGGTCCAGGGCCAGCAGGCTGAAGTTGATGGTCATAATCTCGACCACCGGCCGCATGCCGACCATGGCCGCACCGATGGCCGCACCGACGAAGCCCTCTTCGGCAATGGGGGTGTCCAGCACCCGCTCCGGGCCAAACTCCTGGTAGAGCCCGGCCGTCACTTTATACGACCCCTCGAAGACGCCGATCTCCTCGCCCATGAGGAAGACCGCCGGGTCCCGCCGCAGCTCTTCCCGCAGGGCCTGGGTAAGTGCCTCCCGATACGTCAGGGTCGCCACGCTACCGGCCCTCCTCATCGGCATAGAGATAGGTGAACAGTTCGGAGGCATCGGGGTTGGGGCTGGCATCGGCGAAGGCCACGGCCTCGTCCACCTCCCGGATGGCCCGCTCCTCCTGGGACTGGAGGTCTTCGTCGTTGGTCAGCCCTTGCTGCTTCAGCCAGCCCCGGTAGCGCTCGATGGGGTCGCGCTGCATCCACTCGTCCACTTCTTCCTTGGAGCGGTAGCGCGCGGGGTCGGCCATGGAGTGGCCCCGGTAGCGGTAGCACACCGC
>JACQUQ010000155.1 GCA_016210175.1 Chloroflexota bacterium
CTACGTAGTAGAGCCAGCGCGGTTCCACATACTGGGAGCGGGAGAAGGGAAGCGGCGACTCGCTAAGCACGGCAGCCAGCAGCACCGTCAGACCCAGGCGGCGGTCCTCCGGTCGGCGGGCAGCCCGCGCCAGGCCGTACAGGGCCACGGGGATCGCGAAGACCTCGGCCACGCTCAGGGAAAGGACGAACAGCGCACCGGCCACCCGCGGGCGCCCGGCATCGGCCGCGGCGACCGCCAGCAAGAACAGGGGTGGGAAAAAGTTCTCCAGGTGAAAGCCATACCAGACCAGGCCCAAGTTCGCCCATTGCAGCGTGGGGTGGAGCAGGTAGGCGACGGCCAGAGCCAGGGCCAGCCAGTCGTTGCCCAGCCTGCGCCGGGCGACCAGGTACAGCGCCAGGCCGCCGCCGCCCGTCGCCACGGCCTCCAGCAGGAACAGGGTGGCCGGGTGGGGCGCTAGCGCGTAGAAGGGCAGCAGGGCCAGGGCAAACAGGAAGAAATGCTCGGCGAAGAGGTGCGTGTAGCCTTCGTGGCTGATGCTGATCTCCAGGGGGCGGCCGTGCAGGGTGTTATAGAGCGCCTGCTGGATGAAGCCCTGGTCCCACAGACCGATGTACAGGCCGTCATAGAGGCGCATCCGAAGCACAAAGAAGACAGCAACGTAGAGGACGACGGCGGCTCCGGCCAGCAGCAGCGGCCAGCGGGACGACCGGTGAGCAGCAGCGATGCTGAGCGAGCGTGTGGCGGAAATGGGGGCGCTCCAGGGTTCGGGTTCAGGGACGTACTGTCCGGGTGACACCATACACCAGGAAGGCCCTAGGCTGTCAAGCGCGCCCGCGAAAAGAGCGCGCGTGACCTGTCCATGTACACGATCCATGTTTGCGGAACCTCACCCCTCGCCCCTTCCCGCCGCGGGGTTCAGGGGCGGACCGTTTGCAGGAAGTAGTACCTCAGGAGCGGAACCGCGACCCATGCCCTCTCCCAAGGACGGGTGATGCGTATTAGGGAACAGGAAAGAGTACGATAAAGTTAGCCAAATAGCATTACCGTGGGTATTGAGAGTAATTCCTGCCGCCCTGAAGGGCGGGCCTGAGGCATTCTCCCACAGAGGCCCGCCCTTAAGGGCGGCGACTATACCCATCTTTGGCTCACTTTCGTCCCTATTCCCTTCCCCGATTAATATGCATCACCCGTCAAGGGGAGAGGTCCGCCCGCACCGCCCGCCTGGGACAGCTTCGGTCACACCCGGCCTCCAGGGTCAAGTTGCGGTATGATGGGTGCTGGACGTATAATCCGGAGCGAAACTCATACACGGGACGGTGCGGTGGGGGGACAGCTACCAACGACCATTGCCATTGACGGCCCCGCAGCCTCGGGCAAGAATACCGTCGGGATACTCTTGGCCCGACGGCTGGGCTATCCCTTCGTGGATAGCGGCGCCATGTACCGTGCCGTGACCCTGCGGGCCCTGGCCGAGGGCGTGGGCATGGAGGACCATGAGGCCCTCGCCGCCCTGGCGCGGCGCCTGCGGTTTCATTTCACCTCGTCGTCGGAGCGGTTTCCTGCCGGGCGCATCTTCGTGGACGGCCAGGATGTGACGGACGCGCTGCGCGACCCGATGGTGGATGCACACGTGTCCCTGGTGGCGCGCATTCCCGAGGTCCGTGAGATCCTGGTCCGGCAACAGCGCAAGCTGGCCGAGGACGGACCCATCATTATGGCAGGGCGTGACATCGGGACGGTGGTCTTGCCCGATGCGGACCTCAAGGTGTACCTGGACGCCTCCTCCGCGGAGCGCGCCTACCGACGCTACCGCGAGCTACGCAGCCGGGGCGAGACGGTGGAGTTCGCCCAGGTGCTGGCCGACCTGGAGCAGCGTGACCGCCTCGACCGAGAGCGGGAGGCGTCACCTTTACGGCCGGCGCCCGATGCCCTGGTGATGACAACCGACAGCCTCACCCCCGATGAGGTGGTGGCGCAGATCATGCACACGATCGCCGACTGCTGACCGGGCACCGCTCGTTGTGGGCCTGGCGTTCTGTCACGTTGCTGAGTTGAGCCGCCGCCGTGAACGGCGGGCCTGGAACACCCCAAAGGCCCGGCCTTCAGGCTGGCATCCGGCAGGTCACGGCTGTCCGAGCACCCGTGTGCGCTGCACGGGCGTGCCCTGTGGTCGGCTCGGGGCAACGGGTAGTTTCCCAAGGTGCTCCGCAGTGGAAGGCTCCTTAGCCATGCTCCCCCTATCAGTATGACACGAGTTGACTTCACCTATGGGCTGGCAGCGCGCGCGATGGCCGCCGTCATGACGCTCTGTCGGGTACGGTGGCGGGTGCTAGACGCTGGGATGGTGCCGCGCACCGGCCCGCTCATCGTGGTCGCCAACCATCTCTCCTTTCTGGACCCGCCGGTCCTGGTCGCCAGTTCACCCCGGCGACTGGTGTTCCTCGCCAAGGAAGAACTGACCCACCACCCCGGCTCCGCCCTCGTCCTGTGGGCTATGGGCGCCCTCACCGTGCGGCGGGGGCACCCGGACCGGGCCGCGCTGCGCGCCGCCCTCGACGCCTTGCGCCAGGGCCAGGCCGTTTGCATCTTTCCGGAAGGCACCCGCAGCCGCCGCGGGACCCTGCGACCGGGCCATGCCGGGGCGGTCTTGCTGGCGCAATGGTCCGGCGCTCCCCTGCTCCCGGCGGCGGTCTGGGGGACCGAGGCGGTCCGGCTCCCGTGGGGGCTGGTCACCCGGCCGGCGCTGACGGTCCGTTTTGGCCCGCCGTTCACCCTCTCCCTGGAACGAGGCCAGGATGGGGCCCGCCCTGCCCTGGCGGAGGCCACGGCCACCATGATGCGCCACATTGCCGCGCTGTTGCCGGAGCGGCACCGCGGCGCCTACCCCACGCCTGCGGCGCGGTCCGACGCTCCCGGCCCCGGCCGCGGCACCGGGCAGGCACCGCGATAGGGACGCCCTGCCATCGATCTGCATCGGTTCCCGACGCGCGCGACTCTCACGTCAAAGCTTCGTTTTATCACGGCTTCCTGTAGCTGGAGAACGGCCAGAGTCCTTAGTATCGGTGCCGAGCGCATGGTGCGTGCGCTTGAGGGCGCTTTTCCTTTGGCAAAGGAAAACCGTTATGGCAAAGAGGGAGGGACCCATCGTATCCCAGGGGAGCCGGCCGGTGGCGGAGGTGGGAACGCCGTCCCGCCCGCGGCGGCTCCGGGTGCCCGCAACGAGGAGAGCCATTCATGTGCGGAATCATCGGCTACGTCGGTGAACGGCCAGCGGCCCCTATCCTGCTGGAGGGGCTCCAGCGTCTGGAGTACCGGGGGTATGACAGCGCCGGGATTGCTCTGGTCACGGAGCAGGGCCACCTCACTATCGAGAAAGCGGTCGGGAAGCTCACCACCCTCGTGACCTCCATCAATGGCCGCACCCTGCCCGGCAGTGTGGGCATCGGCCATACCCGCTGGGCCACCCACGGCAAGCCCAGCACCGAGAACGCGCATCCCCATACCGACTGCCGCCAGGACGTCGTCGTTATTCACAACGGCATCGTCGAGAACTACCTGGAGCTCAAGCGCGCGCTGCAACGGCAGGGCCACACCTTTGCCTCGCAGACCGACTCGGAAGTGATCCCCCATCTCATCGAGCAGGAGTGTCGCGAGGGCAAGGACCTGGCGACCGCGACGCGGGACGCGGTGCGCCGCACCAGGGGCGCCAACGCCTTCATTGTGATGAGCAGCAGCGAGCCCGACCGGGTAATTGCCATCCGTACCGGCAACGCCGGCGGCCTGGTGGTGGGCTATGGCGAGGGCGAGATGTTCCTGGCCAGCGACCTGCCGGCCATCCTCCCCCACACGCGGGCCGTCGTCTTCCTCGCCGCCGGCGAGATGGCCTGTGTCGAGGCGGGCCAGGTGACCTATGCCACCTTACACGGCGAGCCCCTGGAGAAGACCCCTCAGACCATCGCCTACGATCCCGTCGCCGCGGCCCGCGGTGGCTACAAGCACTTCATGCTGAAAGAGATCATGGAGCAGCCCGAGGCGGTCACCAACACCATCCGCGGGCGCATCCAGTTTGACCCGCCCGATGTGCTGCTGCCGGAGTGGCCGTTTTTGGTGGCGCAGACACGGACCTTCGAGCGGGTCGTGATCGTGGCCTGCGGCACCAGCTACCACGCCGGCCTGATCGGACGCTACCTCATCGAGGACCTGGCCCGCCTGCCGGTGGACGTGGAGATCGCCTCCGAGTTCCGCTATCGCGACCCGGTCGTGGATGACCGGACGCTGCTCATCGCCGTGGCCCAGTCTGGGGAGACCGTCGATACCCTGGCGGCAATGGAGGAGGGCCGGGCCCGCGGCATGCCGCAGATCGCGGTGACCAACGTGGAGGGCAGCCAGGCCGCGCGCTACGCTGACGGCGCGCTCCTCATCCGGGCGGGCCAGGAGATCGGCGTGGCGGCCACCAAGACCTTCACCACCACGATGGTGAGCCTGTACCTGGTGGGGCTGTACCTGGGCAAGGTGCGAGGGACCATCTCGCCCGAGCAGCTGGGCCGACTTATCCAGGACCTCGCGGAGCTGCCGGACCTGCTGGGCCGGGTGCTCCAAGACGAGAGCGCCTACGAGCGGCTTGCCAACCGGTACGCCCGACACACCAACTTCCTCTTCCTGGGGCGGGGCATCCATTACCCCATCGCCCTGGAGGGCGCGCTGAAGCTGAAGGAGATCAGCTACATCCATGCCGAAGGCTATGCCGCCGGGGAGATGAAGCACGGCCCCATCGCCCTCATCGACGAGAACATGCCGGTGGTGGCGCTCGCCCTGCAAGATGGCGTGTACGACAAGATGGTGAGCAACATCCTGGAGGTCAAAGCCCGGGACGGCCAGGTGATTGCGATCGTCACCGAGGGCAACACGGAGCTCCAGGAGCATGCGGACCACCTCATCGCCCTGCCGCCGGTGGCGCCCCTGCTGGCCCCCGTGGTCTCGGTGCTGCCGCTCCAACTCCTGGCCTACCACATTGCGGTGCGCCGTGGCTGCGACGTGGACCAGCCCCGCAACCTCGCCAAGACCGTCACTGTGGAATAGCTCCCGTCGCAACACCTGAAGGAGCGAGCGCCCCGCATGCCTGCATGGGTGCTCTGCTCTTGTGGGCTGCCGGGGATGCCCGCACCCCGCGACCCGGGGGCTGGAGGAGCAACGGCGGCCCGGACGGACGCGGCGCAGGCCCGTTGCCTGGGGAAAGCCCGTTGACCGCCGGGGTGCCGCGCGTTATTGTAGAAGCCACGCCAGAGGTACCCCAAGCTACGCATGGCGGTCAGAGCTTACAGGGAGGGTCCGATGCTGGTCAGCGTCTCGCTTTTCCGCTTACACTCGGCAACCAGCGGCTCGTCGCCGACGGGGTCCGTGCTCCTGTCCAGTAGCCCCGTGGTAGGCTACGAGGAGATGTTCAGCGCCGATCAGCTCGCCGCGGAGCAGTCGTACCGGACCGTGTACGTCCCGGCGCTGCGCCGGCTGCCGGGCCTGGAGCGCTACCTGATCGGGCGCGTCGTGACCCCCGAGGGGCAGCCGACGCGCTACTCGCACCTGGCCGTGCTGTACTGGCGGGACCGGGATGCGTGGGTAGGGGCCACCGCGCCGGGCGTGAGCGAGCGCCTGGGGGTTCCTCCCATAGCCGAGTGGGTGGAGAGCCTGGAGACCTATACCGCCGACCTCACCGCGATCTCACCGATGGCGCCACCGCAGCCGCAAACCGTCCTGGAGGTGGTGCTGTGCAATCTGCAACCCGTGGCGACCCCGGAGGAGGCCGACCGCTATTACCGGGAGGTGTACGCTCCCTACGACCGCCAGCGGCCCGGTCTGCGCCGGTACCTCGTTGGCCCGACCATCGGCCTGCGCAACGCCCCCCCGGCCTTCTCCCGCCTGGCCCTGCTGGAGTACGAGCACTGGAGCGCGCTGCACGCCGCGCCGGCCCCGGCGACCGCGCCGCCCCCCTGGATCCTGCCCCTGGAGGCCTGGTGCTGCGATATCCAGCGCTTCGTTGCCGAGGTCGAGGAAGTGCCGCGGGAGTGAGGGCTGCGGGCGTGGCAGCAAAACGGGGTAGACAGCATCCAGGGGGCAGTGAGGGCGGCGCAGGGACGGCCTGAGACCGCGGCTGGCCGCGCCGGTCGCCAGGCCGGCGCGGCCACCACCCCGTCACCATCCGGGGGTGTCCTAGAGCCTGTTCTTGACTATGGACGGCGATAGCGCATATGTCAGACACAGCAATCGCCAACGATAGCTGACTTTGTCGCAGGCTCCAGCCGATGGCCGGGCCATCTTCCGCTGGTTCAGTTGCCAAAGAGCAGGTCAACCACCCGCCGGAGCAGCAGGCCCGCGAAGGTCAGAAGGCGGAGGACCGCCACCGTCTCGGGCAACCGTTCATAGTCCCGGGCCAGGCGCCGGAACCGCGCCAGCCAACCAAAGCTGCGCTCCACCACCCAGCGTTGGGGCAGCAGCACGACGCCCCGCTTGGCCTCCGGCAGCTTGACCACTGCCAGGCGGATGCCTGGCGCGTGGGCAGCCTCCTGCGGCTGCTCACCCGTCTCCCCCTGGTCTACGCAGGCGACTTCCACCTGCTCGCCGGTCAGGTCCTGGACTGCGGCGGCCGGGCCGCCACTTGGTCCCGGTCCTGCTGGTTGGCGGGCGTCACCAGGAGTGCCAGGAGCTGACCGAGGGTATCCACCGCCATATGGACCTTGGCGCCCTTGCGGCGCTTGGCGCCACCGTAGCCCACACGGTCCCCGCTTTCCGTGCTGGACTGGAGCGTCCGGCGGTCAAAGATGACGCCACGGGGCTGCGGGTCCCGTCCCGCGGCAACCCGTAGGAGCATGCGCAGGTCGTGGACCAGGGCCTCGAAGCAGCCAGTTGCCAGCCAGCGTGGCGTTTGCTGATACCCCCCGCCAGGGCGGCAGGTCATGGGGCAGCATACGCCGTTGGGCGCCAGTACGCACCAGCCAGCGCAAGGCATGGCGCACCTCCCGCCGGTCGTACTGCCGCCGCGCGGCATCCCGGCGGCATAGGGTCAGGTAGGGAGCGACGAGGGCCCACTCCTCATCGCTAACATCACTCGGATAGGGTGTTCGCGTGTCCATGCCCTCAGCATAACACAGTCATTCTATCCACTAGTCAAGAACAAGCGCTCAAGGACGAAGGCCCCTCGCAGGCAGCGCCTTGACCCCTGGCAGGGGACATGCTACAGTCGCGATAGGCGACGACACGCAGCGACCAGGTGCCCCGCGAGAGGGAGAGCGACCCATGGACACGATGGACCTCCGGGCGGCAAAGACCCGGCTGATCCGACACCTCCGCCAGGAAATCCGGGACGAGCGGGTGCTGGCTGCCCTGGAGCGGGTGCCGCGGGAGTCCTTCGTGCCGCCCGAGCTGCGGCCGCGGGCGTACGACGATGCTGCGCTGCCGATCAAGCAAGGGCAGAGCATTTCCCAGCCCTTTATCGTCGCGCTGATGACGGAAGTCCTGGAGCTGCACGGCGGCGAGCGCGTGCTGGAGA
>JACQUQ010000157.1 GCA_016210175.1 Chloroflexota bacterium
GGGTGTCCTGGGTCGCCGCAACGGCGATGAGCCGCCAGGTGGTCAGGTTGTCGGGGAGCGGGACGGACACCTGCGCCCGGCCCTGCGCGTCGGTGCGCACGGTAGCGTTCCAGTAAGCGGTATCGGGGAAGAGGGACCGGGCACGGTCGCCGTTGGCGCCGCCGCCGCTGCCGCCCTTGCCGCCGCCCTCCCGCTCGACGCCCCCGGCCAGCTCGGCCAGGCGGTCCAGGGAGACGGCGTAGGTGTCCCCGGTGAGCACCCCCAGGGGACGGCGCCGGTAGAAGTGCGCCAGGGGGTCCGGGGTCGCTTCGTCGGTGAGGGCCAGCACCGCGGCGTCCACCACGGCCAGGGAGACCTCGGCGGGCACGGGCGTGCCGGTATGGTCTTTGGTGGTCACGGTGTAGGTGACGGTGTCGCCGGGGCCGAGCCTGGTCTGGTCGGCGGCCAGGCCCACCTCCAGGCGCTTGGCCGCGGTCGCCACCGGCAGCTCCACGTAGCCCAGCTTCATCGCTGCCGGCCCCTCTGCGGTCTGGCCCTTGAACAGGGCTACCGAGACGTAGAGGTTGGGGATGTGGTCCTCCGTGATGGGGATCTCCAGGATGCTGCTGTTCCCGGAGAGGGCGCGCACCTCGTGGCTGAGGATGCGGCCCCGCTCCAGGGTGATGAGGGCCGTCCCTCCGGCGAAGGGCGCGGGCACCAGCACCTGGGCGGTATCGCCCACCCGGTACTCGACCCGGTCGGCGACCAGCTTGAGGCGGTCGTTGGTCTCCATCGCCCAGGGCACGTACTCGCTGCCCGCAATCCAGACCATGGTGGCGCTGCGCACGGTGTTGCCCAGGCGGTCCCGGCCCTCGGCCACCACCCGGTAGGCCCCACCCCGCTCCGGCGTGAAGCGCACGGTCGCCCGGCCCTCCCCGTCCGTGGTCACGGGCACCGTCGCCACCAGGGTGTCCTGGGGCTGGCTACGCCAGCGGACCTCGCCATCGGGGTCCTGCTGCTTGACGCTGATCCAGGTGCGCCGGTAGACCTGGGCCGTCAGCGCGACGCCGGGGGCGATCTGCTGCTCGGTGTCCACGGTGAGCACCTGCACGGCCTGCTCCCGGCCGGCGCTGCCCACGTAGCGGTCGGGCTTGAGTCCGATGTAGTAGGCCCCCCGGTGGACGATGACCTCGGCCCGCGCGCTCACCTCCTGGTTATTGGCGTCGGTAACTGTGGCCTCGATGGTGTAGACCTGGCTCACCGGGTCGCGGTCGATGTTGGTGGGCAGGGAGAAGCCCACCTGCCCGGCGCTATCGGTGCGGCCGGTGCCCGCGGGCCGGGCCTGGCCCTGGGGTCGGGGCTCGCTCCGGTCGTAGTCGCTGAAGATGTAGCCCGGCGCGTCGGGGTGCTGGAAGAAGTAATCCCGCGAGGTGGAGCGCCAGCGCAGGGGCGCATCGGCTACCGGCGCCCCAAAGTAGTAGGAGGCATCCGTCTCTACCTGGATGGCTTGGCCGTTGATGACCTCCCGCTGGGCGGGCTGCACCGTCACCTCGTACTCGGGGCGGCGGTAGGCGGCCACGGTGAACCCATCTGCGGCCAGAGACATCCGGGCGTCCCCCGGCAGCTTTTGGAGCACCATGAGGTTGTAGCGGCCCAGGGGCGCCTCCGCCGCTAGCTCCAGGCTCCCGTCGAAGGCGCCGTACTCGTTCAGGCTGACCTCCTGGGTGCTCACCACCCGCCCCTGGGGGTCCCGCACTTCCAGCACTAGGGCCGGCCCATCGGTGGGCAGGGAGTACCGGGCATCGTCGTCCTGCCGGATGATGCCCTTGTAGTACACCGGCTGCCCCGGCCGGTAGATGGGGCGGTCGGTGTAGAGGAAGCCGCTCCAGGGCGAGCTCCCGCTCGTATAGGACAGCCCGAAGCTCCAGGGGCTGATGCCGTTGCTGAGGTTCGAGCCGCCGTAGGCCACATCGCCGTCCCGCTCGGCCACCACCGCCACTTGCCCGACGTATCGGCCCTTCTCCTGCTGGTCCCCGCTGAGCGACAGGCGCACCGTCGCCACACCCTGGGCGTCGGTCCTCCCGGTGGCGATCTCTCGCGGGTCTTCCTTCGGCCTGTTCTGGTACAGCGTCAGGGGCAGATCGGCCACCGGTCGCCCGCTCGCCAGGTCGGTGGCCCACACCAGGACCTCGGCCTCGGTCTGCTTCACCATGAGGTGGGTCCGGGAGACCGTGAACCGCATGCCGTCCTGTCCCGCCCCCTCGGTGAGGGAGAGGAGATAGTAGCCCGGCTCCAGAGCGCTCCCGCCCTCCCCGGTGAGGGTGATGCGGGTGAGGCTGGAGACGTTCTCCGATGCGAGCGTGGTCTCCTGCTGCCAGGCCCGCACCAGGGCCGCCCCCGCGGGAACACCGGGGCCGGGGTTCGCCACCCGCTCCAGGAACTGCGCGCGGCTGAGCCGGTGCAGATTGAGGCCCACCTGGGGCTGGTTCACCGCCTGGACCAGCACCTCAGGCGTAGTGTAGGCGCTGAAGGTGCCCATCGGAAAGGTCCGGAGCAGGCTGGCCAACGGCGGCCGGGGCGCGGTCACGTAGCTGATGGTCACGGGCGGCAGGGACGCCCCATAGCGGTCCCTGGCCCCAGGTCCGATGCGCACGGTGTAGGGGCTGGAGGGCTGCTGCGGGAACCAGAGGTACAACTGGGTGTCCGAGTCGGACCAGCCGGGCCGTAGCGCCTGCGCCGGCTTCGGCTCCACCTGGAGCGTGGCCTCCACCGACTCCCGGTCCATCGGGGTGGAGAAGGAGATCTGGACGCTGCCCTGGTTCGCCCGCTGGTCGCCGTCCTGGGGCATGGTGCGCACCACGCGGGGCAGGGGCGCTGTGCGGAAGCCCCAGCTCACGTCCTTGGCGATGTTGGCCGGGCCACCCGCGGCCACCGTTGCGGTATACCGCCGGTCGCGCTCCAGGGGCGTCGCAGGCCGGAAGACCAGGGTCCGCGCGTTCTCCCAGGAGAAGCTGCCCGGCAGGGCCTGGCCGCCGTCCGGGGCCAGGGAGAAGGCCGCCTGTGCGCCCTCCCGGTCCACGGGCTGGTTGAAGATGGCCTTGACCGCGGCGTTCGGCCCCACGTACTGGGTATTGTCGCGGGGGAAGGTGTCGGCCACGCCGGGGCTGATGGTGCGGAAGCTCCAGGTGTGGTCCTCGCCCAGCGCGCCGCCCAGGGTATCGCTGACGGTGCCGGACACCGTCACCCGGTAGGCCGTGGAGGGCCGGAAGCCCTGGGCCGGCTGGAAGCGATAGAGGGTCGAGGTGAGCCAGCGGCCCGTCCCCTCGACGGGCGGGTCGAAGCGCAGGATGTTGGCCGTAGTCACGTTGCGCAGGGTGGTCAGGGGCGCGACGGGCCGGTTGAACTGCACCATGACCACGCTCTCAGCGGCCACCTCGGCCCCGTCGGGGACGGGGACCACGCTCTGCACCGCCAGCTTGCCCGCGGTGGTGAAGCTGAAGGTGACCTCCTCGCCGTCCACGGTGGCCCGGACCCGCTCCGGCAGCGGCACCCGCACGGTGTAGGTCGTGCCTCGCGCCAGGCCCGGCCACTCCGGGCGGAAGACCAGGGTCGTTCCCCGCCAGGAGAGCGCGCCCGGCGTCTCCGGCGCCACGCGGAAGCCCTGCTCCACCGTCCCCCGGTCCACCGGGGTCTTGAAGGACACCAGGATAGCGCTGCTGGTCGGCACCTCGTCGCCGGTGGGCCGCACCTCGATGTCCCCTGCGACCAGGGTCGGCCCGCCGGGGAGCGGCTGCATCCGGGAGACCACCAGCGCCGCCACCGCGCTGAGGGCCAGCGCCAGGGCCAGCACCAGCCACGCCGCGCTCAGGCGCGCCGGAGCGCCGAAGCCGAGCCAGCCCAGGAAGCCCGGCAGCCCCCTCCAGCGCAGGCGCGTCCCATCCTCCCCGGCCGGGGCGGGCTTGGCGGCCGGCGACAGGCCCAGTTGGAGGCGCAGGTGCTCGGTAAAGGCCGCCTCCGGCTCCGGGGTGTGCAGGCCGCGAGCGAGCCGCTGGGCCATCTGCGCCAATTCCGGGTCGAGGGCGTCGGGCGGCGCGGCAGCCGGGTTCTGGGCCAGCGCCGCCCAGTAGCTTTCCAGCAGGTCGGCCTGCTGCTGTTCACGCTCCATCATTGCGGACCTCCCAGTGCGTCCCATCCTGTATCGGCGAGCAGGTGCCGCAGCCGCTCCATGCCCCGGAAGCGGAGCATCTTCACCGCGGCCTCGCTCTTGCCCAGCGCCTCGGCGATCTGGGCGCCCGACCAGCCGGCCAGCTTCAGCTCAATGGCCGCGCGCTGCTCATCGGGCAGGGCGGCCAGGGCTGCCGCCAGGGCCTCCCGTTCGGCGCGGGCAAGGGCGGACTCCTCCGGCGTCGGGGCCGCGTCCACCGCGTTCTCGGTCAGCTCCAGGGGGCGGTCGGCGCGGCGGCGGTGGCTGTTCACCACCACGTTGTGGGCGATGCGGAACAGCCAGGCCGCGAAGACGCCATCACGGTAGCCGGAGATGCCCGCGAACGCCTTCAGGAAGACCTCGCTGGCCGCATCTTCGGCCGCCTCGCGACTGCCCAGGCGGACGTAGCAGTAGCGGTAGACCGGGCCGAGGTACCGCTCATAGAGCGAGGCGAACGCCTGCGGGTCCTCGCGGACGGCCGTCACCAGCGCCGCGTCGTCCGGCGGGGCCGCATCGCGGCTGTGCGCCAGGGGACGGGACCAGAACATGATGTCGCACTCCTTTTGGGGCCCCATCGGGTGCGTCCACCGAGAAAGACCGCACCGGACCGGAAAAGTAACGGGGTATGGCCCCGGTGTACGAAGCAAGGGAGATGTAAGGTAATCCCCCTCTCCGCGGCGAAGTTCAGAGGCGGACAGTTGGCATGAAGTGGCATCTCAGGGGTGAAGCCTCTGCCCATTCCCTCTCCACTCTGGGAGAGGGTGAGGGTGAGGGAGGGACCTGGAAGAGCGCCCTCACCCCGGCCCTCTCCCACAGGGAGAGGGTGCCACCGCCTGCCGCCACATCGCAACGGTCCACGCCTGAAGTCCGCGGCGGAGAGGGGGCCAGGGGGAGCAGTCGCCGAGCGCCCTCTTCACCCGAGCCATCTACTCATTCAGACGCGCTCATTGTCGCGCTCGGTATCCGCACATCCCCTGAACGCATGCAGAAAACGCCTCCTGGCGGCACACAGGAACGGACGAACCCGCCAGGTTACGGGCGCGCCGCGACCACCGTCACCGGGGCCACGGCGCTCTCGCTGCGGACGCCCGCCGCGTCGTGGGCCACCGCCCGGAAGGCGTGGCGGCCGGGGGCGACGGGCCACGCCAGGCGGTAGGGCGCTTCCCACACCACGGCCAGCACTTCGGGGCCGTCGTAGAACTCCACCCGGTCGATGGGCGCCGGGCCGCTGGCCCACGCCTCGAGCTCCAGGCGCTGGTGCTCCCGCGGGATCTCGTCGGTCAGGAGCACCGTCGCGCCGGGGTCGGGACGAACCAGCCGCACCGCCAGGCCCTCGGCCCCGCGGCGGCCGTCGGGAAGTTCGGGAGGCGGCGGTAGCCCCTGGTCCCGCGCCCAGAGGGCGGCTTCCTCCGGCAGGTACTCATAGACCCGCTGGACGACAGGGCCGGGGCACTCCGGGCCGGCAAGCTCCCCCGTCGCCAGGCAGAGGGGCACCGCCCGGTAGACCTGCTCCACCTCGGCAGGCTCGGTCCCGGCGATGAACTGCTCCACGCGCCGGGAGGGGCACCACGGGCCGGGCCGCAGGCCCCAGGGGTCACAGACCTCGGCGCTTATGATGCCGTCGGGGACGGGAAAGCGCCGGGCGGCGCTGCCGCGCAGGGCCTCCTCCATAAAGTCGTGCCAGATGGGGCCAGCCCCGGTGATCCCGGAAACCTCCCGCATGGCCCGGTTGTCGGCGTTGCCCACCCACACGCCGGCGACCAGGTCGGGGGTGTAGCCCACCGTCCAGTTGTCCCGGAAGTCCTGGGTGGTGCCGGTCTTGGCCGCAGCGGGGCGGGTCAGGCGCAGCGGGTTGTCCTCGCCGAAGGCCGGGAGCCTGGCCCCCTGGTCGGCCAGGATGTCGGTGATCAGGTAGGCGACCTGGGGCGAGAGGGCGCGGCGCTCCCCCTGGGGGCCATCCCGCCGGAAGAGGACCCGCCCGGCGGCGTCTTCCACCCGCAGCAGCGCCACCGGCTCCCGGTAGACCCCACCCGCGGCGAGGACGCTGTACGCAGCGGTCAGCTCCAGCAGGCGCACCTCGCCGCCGCCCAGCGTCAGGCTCAGGTCGTAGCGCTCGGCGTCGCCGAAGGTGGTCAGCCCCATGTCCCGCGCCAGGTCCAGCACCGTCCCCAATCCCACCTGGGCCAGCACCTTCACGGCGGGCATATTGTAGGACGAGCCCAGCGCCTGCCGCAGAGTCACCGGCCCGTGGTAGACCCGGTCGTAGTTCTTCGGGGTGTACGGCTCGCCGTGACGGGTAGTGAGGACCGTGCGGGTATCGTAGATCGTGGTAGCCGGGGTGAAGCCCCGCGCTAGGGCCGCCGCGTAGGTAATGGGTTTGATGGCCGAGCCGGGCTGACGCAGGGCCAGGGCCACGTTCACCGCGCCGTCCCGCTCGGCATCGAAGTAATCGGCGCTGCCGACCAGCACCAGGACCTCGCCGGTATGGGGGTCCAGGGCCACCAGCGCGGCATTGCCCACCTGGCGGTCCTCCAGGGCAGCCAGGTGACGGCGGACCACGGCCTCGGCTGCACGCTGGAGGTCCAGATCCAGGGTGGTGGTCACCCGCAGCCCCGCGGGGAGGTCCGGCCCCAGTTCCCGCTCCAGTACCTCCCGGACGTACATCACGAAGTGGGGGGCGAGGATGGGGAAGGCGGCCGGGGCGAAGCGCAGGCGCTCGGCCCTGGCCTGGGCTGCCTGCGCCGGGGTGATAGCGCCCGCCTGCACCATGAGGTCGAGGACCACGGCCTGGCGGGCCGCGGCCGCCTCCGGGTGCAGGAGCGGATTGTAGGCGGCGGGCGCCTGGGGCAGCCCGGCCAGCATGGCGGCCTCGGCCAGGTCCAGGTCGCGGGCAGGCTTGCCGAAGTACACCTGGGCCGCGGCCTCGGCGCCGTAGGCCATCCCGCCGTAGTACACCCGGTTCAGGTAGGCTTCCAGGATGGCGTCCTTGGGGAAAGAGCGGGTCAGGCGCAGGGCCAGGGCAGCTTCCTTCAGCTTGCGGACCAGCGAGCGGCCGGCGCGCTCCTCCGCCGAGAAGTAGAGCATGCGGGCGAGCTGCTGGGTGATGGTGCTGGCCCCGGTCTCGATGCGCCCGCTGCGGAGGTTCTGCACCATGGCCCGCAGGACGGCCCCGGGGTCCACGCCGGGGTTCTGGAAGAACCCGGCGTCCTCGGTGGCGATGGTCGCCTGTTGCAGGTAGAGGGAGAGAGCATCGAGAGGCACCGGGCGGGCCACTCCCGCCTGGCCTTCCAGCGATTCGTAGAGGAGACGGCCGCGCCGGGCGAACACCTGCACGGCCGGAGCCACCTCGCCCCCGGCGGGGAGCGCCGGCAGGGGCAGCGCCAGCCACACCACGAGGGCGAGCGCGGCCAGAGCCAGGCCGAGGGCGAGCGCGGCCAGGGCGATGCGCAGGTGCGCGGTGGGGCGGGAGAGCAAGCGGCCCATGACACCACTCAGGCACAGGTGAGCACCATACGGAGCTACGGGTAAGGACGCACGACCACCACCAAAAGTTCCACCGTGTTGCCGGCACACGTGCGCGGCGACCTAGCCGAGCGCGGTCGCGTTCCGCTTCGCCTGGGCCGGTCGGACAATGAACAGGCCGTTCGTGGTGAGCCTCTCGCACCACGAACGGCCTGTATTGTGCGTCTTTGAGCGACCGCCTCACGTGAGCGACAGCAGCATCGCATCGGCAGGGCGCACCAGGGGCAGCAGCGTCTCGGTCGGCACCGTCTCCGTATTCCCGAGGCTCTTGCTCATCTTGCGGCCGTCGCGCGCCAGCAAGATGGGCGTGATCAGGTGCTGCATCGCCGGGGGCGCCCCGGTGCAGTACTCCACCAGCCGGTCCAGGAAATCGACCGTGCGGTACTCCACGAAGTCCCCCCCGAAGATCCAGATGTCTGGCCGCAGCGCCACGTACTTCGCCGCCCCCAGCAGATGCACATAGAACCACAGGTCGGCCTCGGCCAGCGGTTGGGTCTGCTCCTGCCCACAGGCGTGGCAGCGCTGCGCCACCGCTCCCTCCGGCAGATAGGCAGTCACCCCCTCGATGGCGTGGCAGACCCGGCACACCGCCCCGGCGTAGCGGCACGGCTCCTCCAGGATGGGCGGCCCCACGGTCTCCAGGAGCAGCCGCCGCAGCGCCTGGGGCTCGGCCAGGCCGACCCGTATGGTATCCAGGAACCCCGGCACCTCCCGCATCCGGGATGCCCGCAGCACCTCCATCCGCACCCCAGGAAAGCGCGTGCTGATGATGCTGGTCTCCTGCCGGACCCGCCGCTCCCAGTGGTCCACCAGGCTGGGACAGCACCCGGCCGTATCCGGCTGGAACTGGAAGGTGCGCCCTCGCGGCGTGAAGTTCAGCGGGTAGCCTTCGGGGTGGTCCAGGGTGTCGGTCTCCCAGTCGTTCAGGGTCAGGGTGTAGTGGAAGCGCGGGGTCACGCCGCGAGACTCCAGGGCCTCGCCCAGCAGGTACGGGTACACCACCAGGGGCAGCTTGTTCCCGGCGTGCAACCCGTAGGGACGCATCCCGGCGTGGATGACCTCGTCGCCGCGCATCTCCTCGGCCAGCGCCAGCAGCCCGGACCGGAAGAGACGTCGGTTCTTCTGCTCAGACATGTCGGTTCAACCCCCGTTTCTCACGGACGCGATGCTCAATCGTCCCGAAGACCAGCCCATCGATCACCAGTCCCAGGACCGCCAGCACCACCATCACCATGCCGGCGGTATCGATCTGCGCAAACTGCCGGGCGACGCCCAGGAGGCCACCCAACCCCTCCTGCCCCGGCCCGGTGCGCGCTGCCAGCACGATCTCGGCAGCGACCAGGGCGCGCCAGCAGAAGGCCCAGGCGATGCGCATCCCGGCGAGGATGCTGGGCACGGCCGCCGGGTAGATCACCCGGGTAAAGAGGCTCAGGCCGCGCACCCCCAGGGTCAGGGCGGATTTGATGTAGATGGGCGGGACGGTGCGCACCCCGGCGCTGGTATTGATGACGATGGGGAACAGGCAGCCCGTCACGATGATGAAGATCTTGCCGGTCTCGGAGACGCTGCCGAACCACACCACGGCCAGCGGTATCCAGGCAATGCCGGGGATGGGCTGGAGCACCCGGACCAGGGTCCCCAGGGTCCAGTCCAGAAGCTGGAAGCGGCCGACGAGCAGCCCCAGGGGGATACCTATCAGGAGGGACACTCCGTACCCGAGAAAGGCACGCTGTATGCTGATGAGGACCGCGGTCATCAGGCCGCCATTGGCGGTCCAGTACTGGAAGCTCTCGGCGATCCCCAGCGGCGAGGGAAACAGACTGCGCTCGAAGACGCCCGCCCAGGCCACGAGCTGCCACAGCACCACGCAGGCCGCCAGGAACCCGAGGGAGACCGCGGTCTGCCGATACAGACGCGCACGCCAGGGCCGCCGGGCGTCCTTGGGCGCGGCAGGGTCGGCGCCCACCGGCAGATCCGCCCACAACGGAGGGGCCGTTGCCGACGCGACGCCGCCCGACGGAGAGGCGGGACCCTCACCTACCCCGGCTGCGCCGCCACCAGCATCGGCTCGGCGGCTTTGCCGGTTGTCCACTGTGCTATCCGTTGTCGGCCAACCTTCCCACCCTCACGAAAGGTCCGCGCTGCTCACGCCGCTTCCGCCATCACTCAGGACCGTGGGCCATGCCCCTGTGGGGCACCACCGGACAGGAAAAGCCGCTCGTCCTTCGACAGGCTCAGGACGAGCGGGCTATGTTCAGGCCAAGTCGGTGGCGACCTGCGGCGCCAGGACCTCCAGGATACGCTCCCGCACCGCGTTCACTTCCGAACTGGTCCGGCGGCGCGGCCGCGCCAGGGGCACCGTGACATCGGCCAGGATACGGCCTGGCCGGGCCGAGAGCACCACCACCCGGTCCGCCAGGTACATGGCCTCGTCCACGCTATGGGTCACAAAGAGGACGGTATTCCCTTCGGCCAGCCAGAGCCGTTCCAGTTCCTGCTGCATCAGGTTGCGGGTCTGGGCGTCCAGCGCCGCAAAGGGCTCGTCCATAAGCAGGACCCGCGGCCGCATGACCAGGGCACGGGCCAGCGCGACCCGCTGCTGCATCCCTCCAGAGAGCTGATGCGGATACGCCGCAGCGAAGCCCTGGAGGTGGACCAGGTGCAGGTAGTAATCTACCCGCTCCCGGCGCTCCCGGCGCGTCAGGGGCTGGCTGGAGAGGCCGAACGCGATGTTCTGCACGACCGTGAGCCAGGGGTAGAGGGCGTACTCCTGGAAGACCACGACGCGGTCGGGGCTGGGGGCCACCACCGGGCGGCCGTCAAGGGTGACCGCCCCGGCGCTGGGGCGCTCCAGCCCGGCCACCACATTGAGGAGGGTCGTCTTGCCGCAGCCCGACGGCCCCACCAGGCAGACGAACTCCCCTTCTCGCACGTGCAGCGCAATGTCATCGAGGGCAAGCAGTCCGCCGTTGTGTCCGGAGAACCGCACCGTCAGCCCGGCGATGGTGAGCATCGTTACTGGCCCACCGGGGGCAGACCGCGCTCCCGCAGCACCTCGTTCAGCAGGCTCAGGTCGAACAGGGTCTCGGCCTTGGGCACCGTGGGCAGGCGGTCGGGGTACGTCTGGTTCGCCAGGGCGGCAAACTCCATCACCGCGGCGACGCTGGGATCATAGGTGTTCTCGCCGCGCTGGAACCCCCCTTCGATCACTGAGACGGGCAGCTCCGCCCCCTGCATCTTGAGGATCTGGTCGTGGATGAGCGTGATGGCCTCCTGGGGGCGCTCCTGAAGGTACTGGTTGGCCTCGACATGGGCGGCCAGGAACCGCTTCAGCACGTCGCGGTGTTGCTCCAGCATGGCGGTGCTGGCGATGAGGGTGCTGCTGGGATAGCGGCCCTCGCGCCAGACGGCCTTCCAGTCCAGCAAGACCTGCGCTTTCAGGGTCGGATCGGCCAGGATGCGGGACGGCCAGGGCTCGAAGGCGATGGCGGCATCGATACTGCCTTCTTTGAGCTTGGTGAGCATGTCCGCCGGGGTGGAGGTCACTACCTGGACTTTATCGGGCGCGCGGTCGGCGCTGGCTGCCACCCCCGCGCCGGGGAGGATGGCGGCCCGCAGCACCACGTCCTGGAAGTTCGCCAGTCCCGGCACCGCGATGACCTTGCCCTTGAGGTCCGGCACGGCCCGGATACCCCGGTCGGGGCGGACGACGATCACCGTGCCGCCGATGTTGGTGCCGCCGACGATCTTGAAGTTCGGCTTTTCCTGGAAAGAGATGAGGGCCGGGACCGACCCGACGTAGGCAATGTCGATCTCACCGTTCCGGAAGGCGCTCATGATCTGGTTGCCGTCGGGGTAGGCCCGCCGGTCGAGCTTCACATCGCCCCCCAGGTGCTTGGCGAAGAGACCCTGGCCTTCCGCCACAAAGATCTGGGCCTGCGTGGTGCTGTACAGGTGGGCCACGACCAAGCTTGACTTGGACAGGGGCGCGGCGGAAGGAGCACCCCCTGCGCCGGGGGGCGATGCCGGAGGCGCTGCCGGCGTACACCCGACCAGCACCGCAGCGACCAGGAGGAAGATAGCCGGCAGTCGCGTGATCATAAGCCCCTTCTCATTGTTGAATTGCTGATATACAAACCGGTCCGATCATAGCGGAAAGGGCCGCGCGCCGTAAAGGTGCAGCGCACGCTTTTCAGGGTCCTTTCAGGACGCCGGACCGGGAACACCGTTGCCCCGGACCACAGCACGGCCCAGGTGTGCCACCATCCAGGCGTGCCTTTGATGATACCGGAAGGGAAGACGCCCGTAAAGGCGGAGGGCATCCCCCAGATCGGGCCATTTCGCTCTCGTAGGGCGGCAGACTTCCCCGCTCGTCCTGGGCCTGTCGCAGGCAGGCCGTCCGGCCCGTTTCTTGCGGCCGGCGCAAGGAGCGGGCTTCCCCCGGTCAGCCGGGACCACGAAAAGGCTCGCGGCGGGCCGGTGTCTTGCCCGACGGGATGTGCTACAATAGCGCCGCGTGCCAAGCGCAGTCCCGGCCATCCTGATCTCAGTGGGGGACAGTCGGGTGAGTATCATCACCACGCCGCAGGCAGTGTCCGTGAAGCACGATGGCACGGCGGTCCGCTGGTTCTTCTATTCTGCGGTCGTCTGGCTGCTGGTCGCAGGGTTGGGGGGGCTGCTCATGGCGCTCATGCTTTATGAGCCCCTGACCCAGCGCCTGTTCCCCGAGGCCATTCGCGCCCCCTTCACCTTTGGCCGACTGCGGCCCATGCACGTCAACGTCGCGATCTACGCCTGGATCTCCATGGTCTACGCGGGCGCGATGCTGTACATCACCCCCCGGCTCTGCGCCGCACCCCTCTACAGCGAACCCCTGGCGCGCGCGACGGCGGTCCTCTGGAACGTGCAGGCCCTCGGTATGACGGTCTCGCTGCTCCTGGGCTTCACCCAGGGCCGGGAGTATGCGGAGCTGGTCTGGCCCCTGGACCTGCTGTTCCTGATGCTGTGGATCATGCTGGCTGTCAATATCTGGGGCACGGTGGCGCGTCGCACCGAGCCGCGGGTGTATGTCAGCGTGTGGTCCTTCATGGCCGCCACGCTCATCGCCCCCCTGGTGTATGCCGTGGGCAACAAGGTGTGGGACCCCGCCGGCGCCTACACCGGGATGAACGACGCCATCATCAACTTCTTCTTCGTCCACAACATCTTCAATGTCTGGTTCACGACCGGCGCCATCGGGCTGGTATTCTACCTCCTGCCCCGGCTCACCGGGAACCCCCTCTTCAGCCACCGCCTGGCCATCTGGGGCTTTTCCAGCGTCTGGACCGGCCAGCACCACCTACTGTACGGCCCCGGCCCCGAATGGCTGGAGATCATGTCGGTGGCCTTCAGCCTGCTGGCGGCCATCCCGAACACGGCCTTCCTGATCAATTTCCTGGGGACCATGCGGGGCGCCTGGCACAAAGTGCGGGATGATGTGGCGCTGCGCTTCCTGGCGACGGGCTGTGTGTTCTACGTCCTGACCTGTGTACAGGGGATCGCCCAGTCCTTCCGCGGGTTCAATCTTTATGTCCACTTCACCAACTGGGTCATCGGCCACTCGCACCTGGCGCTGGTGGCCGACTACTCGTTCTTCAGCTTTGCCCTGGTCTACGCCCTCTTGCCGGCGGCGGCCGGGCGGGCCATGGCCAGCCGCCGCCTGATGGAATGGCACTACTGGCTGGCCCTGATCGGGCTTTCGGTCTTCATGGTGGACCTGTGGATCGCCGGCCTGATCCAGGCCCAGAACTGGGCGGTGGGCGGCATCCCCTTCATCGAAACGGTGCGCTCCCTGAAGCCCTACTTCTTCATCCGGCTGCTGGCCGGCAGCGCCGTGGGGGTGGGCTTCCTGGTGTTCGCCTGGAACATCTGGCTGACGGCGCGGGGCCGGGGTTCGGCCGTGGCGGTCCCGGCCGTGGCAGCGGCAAGGTAGGCGGGCCATGCAACGTCCCAACCTCTCGTACCTGACGGTCGGCTCGCTGCTGTTCCTGCTCCTCGGGCTCCTGGTGACCGCGGGTATTCCCGCGCTGGAGCGCATCGAGCCGTCGGAGCGGGCGGTGGTGTACACACCGCAGCAGGCCCAGGGCCGGGCCATCTACCTGCGGGAAGGCTGCTGGTACTGCCACTCCCAGCAGGTGCGGGCGCCCGAAGTCGGTATCGGGACGGTGCTGGTCCGCGGCGATATCGGCCCGGAGTCCGTTCCCGGTGACTATGCCTATCAGAAGCCGGTGTCCTGGGGCACCTCCCGCCAGGGGCCGGACCTGTCCCACGTCGCCAGCCGCCCGTACGCCAGCACCCGGCAATGGCAGTTAGAGCACTTGAAGGACCCGCAGCGGATGGTGCCGGGCAGCCTGATGCCGTCCTATGCCCATCTCCCAGCGGAGGAACTGGAGGCCCTGGTCGCCTACCTCCTGACGCTGAAGTAGGCCAGCGATGTTGTATCCTGCGAACCTGTTTGTCGCCGCTTTTGTGCTGCTGCTGGTCGCGGTGTGGTTGTGCTTCCTCTGGTGGGCGCTGCGCTCCGGCCAGTTGCGTGACGTTGAGGCGGTCAAGTATAAAGTGCTGGAGCCTGATCCCGAGGAGGAGGCCCGCAACCATGCGTGAGACCAACGGGCCGCTGGTCCCCCATGCGGCGCAGCCGCCACCTCCGGCGCAGGCCAACGACGCGGTGGGCGGGGAAGTCCGCATCGGGATGGGGCGTGCCCCCGGCTGGGTGCGCTGGTTCAACTATGCGGTGTACGTGGCGTGTATCGCCTACCTGGTGGTGGTGTTCCCGCCGGACGGTCGCGGCTATGGCATCCAACTGGCCTTCGCTGCGGTGGTGGCAGCCTGGCTCGTCTACATCTTCGTCGGTAAGCGTCCGCCCGAGCCATAGGACCTCGTCGTTTCGGAGCGCCTTGCTCCAGGGGCACCTGGGAAAGGAGGTGGTTCCTATCGATGATGGTAGCATCCTTTAGGACCTCGTACGCTCCCTGCGCTGCACCCTCCGGCCGGCGCAGCTTTGATCCGCATCGGTAGCAGACTCCATCAGCACATACGAAGGAGGAACGACTGTGCCCGTAGATCCCGCACGTACCGCCCAGGCCAACGAATATATGAAGCAAAAGATGCTCTTCACCCCCCGGATGTTCCAGGCCATCAACACCATCGCCCCGGAGGCCGGCGAGCGGTTCGCCGACTTCTACGGCGCGGTGTGGGCCGATGGCGCCCTGCCCCGCAAGATCAAGGAACTGATGTTCACCGCCATCGGCGTGGCCTACCGCTCGCCGGCCTGCCTCATCCACGTGATCCCGGCCATTGAGGCCGGCGCGACCGATGAGGAGATCTTCGAGGCCGTCACCATCGGGACCCTGGCCGCTGGATTCGTGCCGAACGGTCCGGGCATCCCTTACGCCTTCCAGTACGCGGCGAAGGTGCTGGAGGTGGCCGGGAAGTACCGCAAGGGCGAGCCGTGGGAGTATATCCAGCCTGCCGAGTTCCGCGTGTAATAGGCGGCTGAGCAGCCGTTTCCGCCTCGTCGGCGCAGAGAGACGTAGGGGCAGGCCCCGCCGCCCCTACGTTGTCGCGCCGGGCCGGTGCAGGCGCATGGGGTGAGGGGGCGCAACCATGACCCGTGAGGAGATCATCGCGGTGTTGAGCAGTACCGGTGCGGCGCTCGCGCGCGTGCTCGCCGGGCTGAGCGAGGACGACCTGCGGTGGCGACCCGATCCCCTGGCCTGGTCAGCGAAGGAAGTCGCCTGCCATATGCGGGACTTCGCCGAGATCTTCAGTGCGCGGCTGGAGCGCATGGTGGCGGAGGAGGAACCCTACGTGCTGGACCACGACCCGGACGGTCTGGCCCAGGTCCGCTGGTACCAGGGGCAGCAGGGGGGCACGCTCCCGGCAGAGTTCTGCCGCCACCGGGAGCGCACGTTGGTCCTGCTCCGCGCCCTGGACAGCGCCGGCTGGCAGCGCGTGGGGGTCCACCAGGTCGCGGGTCGCCTCACTATCGAGCAAATGACCGCGGCCATGGCCCGCCACGACCTCCAGCATCTGGAGGACCTGCGCGCCCTGCGGCGCGCCCGCGGGTTGCCGCCGGCATAAAACGTTGCGGCCTGGTTCCGGGCCGCAACGGTGCGGTAGCTGTCATTGACCCCTTTCAGCGCGCGTGGTATACTCGCGTGCGGATGGCTCAAGGTAAGGATGCGGGCCGACGCGGACCGCGTCGGCGAGCGAGGCCGACGACGCAGGGACACCGGGTGTACGGTGGTTTCCACGTGTCTGGCCTTTTCTTTGCGACCTGCTTCTCATCTCGTTTGCACACTACGCTGTGGGTCCCACTGCCGGGCGGTCCCCTTTCCTGGGATGCGAATCGGAGTCGGCAGGGCGGGTAGCTTCGGAGGCGAGGATGGTCCTGGGAGCCCTGAATGTCAAGATGCACGTCGAGACTATGGAGATCGTCACCGACCGCGGGCCACAATTCATCGACATTACACCGGATGTGGTAGCGGCCACGGTCCGCTCTGGTATCCGCAATGGCCTGGTGGTGGTCTTCAGCAAACACACGACGGCGGCCATTAAAATCAATGAGAATGAGCCGGAACTCATCAAGGACATGGAGCACCTGGTTTCCCACGTGGCTCCCGCCGACCAGTATTACCATCATAACAACTTTGATGTTCGCACGGTCAACATGGTAGAGGATGAGTGCCCCAACGGCCATTCCCACTGCCAGCACCTGCTCCTCAATACCAGTGAGACCATCCCCCTCTTGGATGGCAAGCTGCAACTGGGTACGTGGCAAAGTATCTTTCTCGTGGAGCTGGAGCGGTCCCGTCCCCGCCAGGTGCTCGTCCAAATCCTCGGGATCTGAGCCTCTCGATTCAATCGGTTGTCCTTGCTGCCATATCCTGGGCTGCGCAGCGCGACCCGGTTCGGCCCACGTGCCAGAGGGCATGCGGGCGGCCATGTAGCAGCAGGGGCGGTCAGGCCCCACCGCCGACCTCCCGGTACGCGGCGAAGACTCCCTGCGCGGTGCGCGACCAGGAGAACTGCTGTGCCCGGCAGAGCCCGGCGGCCCGCAGCGCCTCCCGGCGCGCGGGATCGGCCAGCGCCTCCGCTATCGCGTCGGCCAGGGCGTCGGCGCGCTCCGGGGGGAAGGTGATCCCGGCGTCTCCCACCACTTCCGGGAGGGAGGAGCGGTCCGCGACGATGACGGGCGTCCCACAGGCCATGGCCTCCAGGGGCGGCAGACCAAAGCCCTCATACACGCTGGGATACACCAGGAGATCGGCCGCGCTGTACCACAGCGCCAACTCCTCCTCAGGGACGTAGCCGGGGAAGCACACCCGGTCCCCCAGGTCCAGGTCGTCCACCAGGCGAAAGATGTCGTCGTCCATCCAGCCCCGCCCGCCGGCCAGCACCAGGGCATGGTCGCACCCCGCCCGCCGCAGGCGGTCGTAGGCCCGGATGAGGGTGGGAAGGTTCTTGCGCGGCTCCAGGGTGCCCAGGTAGAGGATGAAGCGATCCGGCAGACCGCGCCGCCGCCGGAACTCGGCCACCGCCTGGGGACGCGCCGGGCCCAGGGCGGGGTCTACGCCGGGGTACACCACCCGCACCCGCTCCTCCGGCACTCCCAGTAGCCGCACCACGTCCTGCCTGGTATGGGCGGAGACGGTGAGCACCAGGCGCGCCCGCTGCGCCGACCAGCGGGTCAGCAGAGTCAGGTAGCGCTGCCGGGCGCGGGGCAGGCGGTCGGGGTAGACCAGGAACGACAAGTCATGGATGGTGAGCACGGCAGGGCAGGGACAGGCCAGGGGCAGCACGTTCACCGGCGCGTGCAGGACATCCACCCCGCGGCGCAGCAACTCGACGGGCTGCGCCAGTTGCTCCCAGAGGATGCGGCGCAGCGGCGACGCCGTGGAATACCGGGTGGCAACGAAGCGGAAGTTCTCCTGTGCGGGCAGATGGGCCTCGGGAGGCAGGGGGCCGGTGAAGACCGTGTAGCGGTTCTCAGGGTCAGCGGCCTGGAGGTGGACCAGCAACGCCGCGAGAAACTTGCCCACCCCGGCAAACCGGTACGAGCGTCCGATCTGCATCAGGTGGGCATTGAGAGCGATGTGCATGGAGAAACCTCTCTCCCCCTGCCCCCTCTCCCCGGCGCGAGGAAAGGGGGAACCTGGCTCCCCTTCCTCCTTACGGGGGGAAGGGGCAGGGGGATGGGGGTTGAGGTTAGACCGGCTCCAGGAGCCCGATATCCTTGCGCACCTGGCGCGCCGCCTCCGCCACCACGCGCATCTTTTCCTTGGCTTCCTCCACCGTCCGGGTCTTCAGCCCGCAGTCCGGCTTCACGTAGATGCGCTCTGGGGGGAGCAGCTCCAGGGCCAGCCGGATGCCCCGCTTGGCCTCCTCGACGCTTTCGATGCGGTGGCTATGGACATCCACGACGCCCAGGCCCAGGTCCCTGGCGAACCCGTGCTGCCGCACCAGGTCCAGGAGATCGTAGTTGCTGTTAGCCAGCTCCAGGTCGAGCTGGTCCACGGGCAGCCGCAGGAACTCGTCATAGACCGCGGCGAAGTCGCCGTAGCAGATGTGGGTGATGGTGTAGGCCGACAGCCCCTGGGTGACGATCTCCAGGCCCCGGCGCACCAGTTCCAACTCGTCAGGCCGGGTCGAGGCCGCGGGCTCGTCGATCTGGATATAGCGCGCGCCGGCGGCCTCCAGGTCCAGGGCCTCCTGGTGGATCACCTCGGCCATCGCCAGCACGAACGCCTCCCGGGTGGGGTAGTACTCGTTGAAGGACCAGTCTACCATGGTATACGGCCCGGTGAGCATCCCCTTGACCGGCTTGCGGGTCAGGCTCTGGGCGTACTTGAACCACTCGACCGTGACCGGCTTGGGCCGCCCGATGGGGCTGACCGCGATGGGCTTGCGGTAGTAGCGGTTGCCGTAGGAGCGTAC
>JACQUQ010000159.1 GCA_016210175.1 Chloroflexota bacterium
ACGGTCCAGGGGCTCTACCTTCAGGTTGACGCTGCTCCCGATGTCCTCATTGCGGTCCATGACGAACAGGACCACCTCCCGGAAGCTGCCCTGCATCCGGGGGGTGACGCGGGCATCGGTGAGGATGTCGGCCAGCACGCCGGTGCGACAGGTCTGACCTTGGGGAACCGGCCGACAGAAGTCCTGGCCGGTGCGGGGGTCGCGGTAGGTGGAGCCGCGCGGCTCCTGGATAACGGCGGCGAACAGGCCCCGCGACCAGCTCTCCAGCCCCTCGGCGTGGTCGTGGATGAAGGTGGTGCCCACCTGCTCGGCGGCGAAGTACCGCTTGCGGATGAACTCGGCGCTGAGCAGCTCCCCGGCGGCGTGGGGGTGCCGGAGCGGATCGGCCAGGGTCAGGGTCCCGGCCGTGCGGTTGATGGCCGCGATCTTGGCGATCTCGAAGGTGGCATCCTGGTCGATGCCCACCATGACCAGGATGCCCTCGTGCAGGCCGGCGGTGTCGTTGACCGTCACCTGGGTGGCGCCCGCCGGGGCCGGGACCTGGATCAGCTTGCCGGGGACCGGCGCGGGGACATCGCGGATCTCGATGAAGGGCCGCACGCTGGTCTCGTAGTTGAACCCGGTGATGGAGCCATCGTCGCCCACCATGTCGAACTGCACGAAGTGCTGGTGCAGGTTGACTTTACTGAATCGAGATTCGCGCGCGGTCGAGGGGATGGCGTTGGTCAGGGTGAAATCCAGGCAGTCGCCCTGGTTGACCCGAATGGCCGGGGGATCCTTGGGACCCGGCTCCCGGAAATGAGCCGGGTCCGCGGCCCGCTCATCCCGCTGCACGAACAGCTCGCCGTCCTCGATCACTCTGGTCGTGGAGACCTGGATGGGCACCTGCGCCGCGACGAGGTCGATGAACTTGCGGGGCGCGCCGGCCGGGCAGAGACTATCGGGCCCGCTTTCCCCCGGCGCAGGCATCTTGAGCGTCTCACCCACCGGGTCGAAGTACGGCGATGGACCGTGGCCGGGCGGGAAGGGCGGCCGCTGGCCCGGATGGGTCCGCAGGAAGGGATAGGCGAGCTTGCCGGTCTCCGGGTGGAAGAGGAACGGCAGCCGCTGGCCCGGACTGGGCGGGCCGGGCAGGTTGGGGGAGGCGATGGTGGTGTTCGGCTCGTTCAGGTAGCGGTCGCCCTGGCGCTCCCAGTCGAGCACCGTGGCGTCGTAGCCCTGGGGCACGCCGCGCGGGGGCAGTTGCGACTCCACGAGAGCGGCCAGATTGCCACTGTTCACGGTGATGGTCTGGCCCCGGAAGGTCACGGTCCTGCCAATGAGCTGGTCCGAGGTGACGCCCGGCGGGATGCGGTGCGGGCGGTCGGGCAACTCGGCCAGGGCCCCCAGGCCGTCGTCGTGCAGGGGGTCGCCCGCGACCCGCAGGGTGTTGTAGACCCGGATGATGCCCCACATGCCGCTGACGTAGTGGTGGGCCACATGGCAGTGGAAGACGTAGTCGCCGACCCCCTGCTGGCAGCCCCCGGCGCCGCAGGCAAGCTCGGTCTCGAAGGTCTCGGAGGGGGCCAGGCGCTGGGAGTCGATCTGGATGGAGGTGTTGGGGAACTGGGGGAACTGCTTGGTCAGCCCCGCGTCGATGGGGATGTTCCCCGGCACCTCGGGCTGCCGCGCCCAGCGGTCGCCGCCCCCGTGCAGGTGGTGGACGTGGACGGTCTCGCTGCCCCCGTGTACCAGGCGCAGCTTGGTGGGGTCGCCCAGGTACTCCCGGACGATGGGGGTGGCCGGGTCACCGAAGGTGTAGGAGCCGAAGCCCAGAGCGACATCGGCGAAGCCGATCAGTCCCTGCTGGAGCTCCATGCGGTGCTCGAACTGCTCCGACCGGTAGTTGAGGGCGAACTTCCCGATGCCGTAGCTGCCGGTAGCGGGGCCGACCAGGGGGAGCGCATTGCCGCGCCGGTCTAGGGGCTGGAAGTTGTCCGGCCCCACCTCGTGGTAGAAGATGACGGCCTCGCGGAAGTCGGACCCATTGGGGTCCACGATCATGGCCCGCCAGGTGCTCTGGCAGGTCTGGCCCCCGCTGGGGTGCGGTGCGCACAGCGCGTTGCCGGTCTTGGTATGGAGATAGGAGGTGCCCGCCTCCTCCACCACCAGGGCGCCGAACAGCCCGTGGCTGTTGAGGTCGCGCTGGGCCGGGCTGGGGCGGAACTGGAGCGAGCCTTCCTGGTGGGTGGCCGGGTCGAGATAGATCTGGTAGGCCACGGTGCCCCCCGGCGCTGCCGCGGCAGCAGGGTTGGCGGCGGTGGCAGTCTCGCCGGTGGCTGGCCCGCTCGCGAGTACCTGCTGCGCCCCCTGCACGAACAGGCCCACGGGCTCGGCAAGCTGGTTGGTCAGGGTGATCGCCACGCACTCACCCTTGTTCGCCCGCAGGGTAAGGGGCTGGATGGGGTCATCCCCCAGCCCCGGCTCCGGCCCCAGGCCTTGCTGGGTGATGGTGGCGAAGTCGCCCTGGTTCAGGGCGTCCCGCAGGGCGCGGTTGCCCGCTTCCTTGGCCCGGATAGCGGCTACCTCCGAGGCCAGGGCGTACATCTTCCCCTCCGGGTCGAAGTCCCTGAAGCGGTTCAGGGTGATCTCCACGTTCAGGGCGACCACGTCATAGACCTTCAGGGGTACGCCCGGCGGGCAGAGTTGACCTCCGAGGAGGACGCCTGGCGCGGTGCTGCCCACCAGGGGGAAGCCCTCCGCGCCCTGGTGCCCGGCGTTCATGGTCTGCCACGGCTTGGTATCTCCGTGGTCGTGGCCGGCTTCCGGGGCGTCATGGGCGGTCGGTGCGGCTGGGTGTGGTCCGGAGCGCGCCGGGGCGGAGGCGGCAGTGGCTGGCGCGGGACCCGGTGAGGCGACGGCCGCCGCACCAGTGATCAGCGCCGCGCCCAGCACCAGCGTCGCGAGCGCGGCTTCCAGGCGCCGCGGGACCGCCAGGAATCCTGCCGAATGTACGGCCTTTGCCTGGTACATTGGCACACCTCCTTGGGACACGAGCCGGAGGGCCACACCGGTGCATGGGCGCCGCCAGCAAGGGCGAACAGCCGGAGAGCATGCGGAGATTGAGGAACTACCGCCACTACATAACGCCGATACTGCACTATGGTTAATATTGGTCCCAGAGAAGGTTGTGCTCCCAGCGAGCCTTCGTTCATGGTCATTGCTTTGTGGAAGGCTGGGATCTCCCCGTGGCAGCAGCGCCCGCAGCGCTGAGCAGATAGGTGAGCAGACCGCTTCCCCCTTTCCTAATGTTCTGTCCATCCTCCGGTGATGGGTGCCACCCCGCCGCCCTGAAGGGCGGGCCCGCCGTTCACGGCTGACGGAACACCAGCAGGCCGCCCTCCATGTACAGGACAATAATTAGCACAAAAATGAACTTTTCTTCATATCTACAGATATCCTAACGTAAATTGCTAGGATATCCCCTCGTGCGCTGCCTTGCTCCCAGCAAATGGCACTCTTGCCCGATGTTACGATATTGCAAGCTCTCACGTATGACGGTACATAGTATTATTTCCGAAGGAATCCGTTTACTTTCCTGTAGAAGAGCGGTAGCCGAAGGGTCCGTCGCCTACCGGGGGCGGGAGGAGAGGAGGGAAACGATGGGGCGCCAGACCATACCGTATGGGGCCTGGGCGCTACTGGGGGGGGCGCTGCTGCTGGTGGCGCTGGCCTTCGCCGCCACCCCTGCCCGTCCAGGGAGCGCCACCCACGCCTTCCGCACCATTCCCGCCTTCCCGCCGCTGGGCCTCCCGGCGTTCACGGGCGATCCCCGGCTGGAGCCACTGCCCCAGGGGCCAGTGGAGATCGGTGAGAAGGCGGGCTGGTTCAACGATGCGCCGGTGAAGCTGCGCTTCTTCCCCCGGCCCAGCGTGGGTGACGGCGGTCCGGACGATAACCACGCCGATATGTACATCTTTGTGTTCCCCGACGGCCGCCCGGTGCCGCAGCCGCCGCTGCTGGAGTCGGCGCCCAAGGGGGCGCTCGGCAGCGCCGGGAGGGTCAGCGATTTCGACGCCCAGCTCTTCAGCGCCTCCTGGGAGGTACACGTGGTGCGGGTGCAGCCGGACTATGTGCCCGGCACCATCACCTCGGTCTGCCAACTGGAGGACCCCGCCCTGGTGCTGGAGGACCTCCAGACCAACCTCTTCGTGAACTTCCCTGTGCTGCCGCCCAACGCCACCGTGCCCAACCTGGAGGCCAACGGGCTGGAGATCGAGGAGGCCTTCTTCGAGGGCCAGATCGTGCGGTTCATCGAATACGAGGTCCACGACCGGGAGCACGAGGTCAGCTCCATCTACTTCTTCCGCGACCCCGCGGGCAACTTCCGGGGCAACCCGGTGGTGCCCCGCATTCCGGGCATGCCCCACTACTCCTCCTTCTGGGAAGTGCAGATCGTCGAGGTCCCCGCCGACTACGTGGACAACTCCCTGCGGTCCGAGGCGGCGATCCTGGCCAGCGGCTTCACCATCGTCGCCGCCGGCTTCCAGGTCAACTGCCCGGTGATCGAGGTGGCCGGCCAGCGCACCCGCTTCCGGAGCGAGGAAGACATCTTGTTCGGTGAGGACGGTCGCTTCGATAAGGAGCGGTTCCCCCTGCGCCTGCCCAATGAGCCGCAGCCCTTCCATACTCAGCCGACCTTCAACCCGCGCCTGTTCGGCTTCGACCTGGAGTTCGTCATCAACGAGATGACCTCGCCGGCGACGGTCCATCCCATCGTCCCGCCCGACCCCCTGGAGGAAGCGATCAATGCGGTGCGCTGCCGCGGGGCAACGCCGGCGTCGGTCGGCCTGGTGAGCATCTCGGCCTCGCCGGGGGGCATCCAGACGCTGATCCAGGACGCCGAGGGGCACTTCGTCCACCTGGACCAGCGGGACATCGACGCCGGGACCTTCCCCGACACCAATGGCGACGGCCTGCGCGACCTGCAACTGCTGGGCCAGGCCATCTTCGAGCGCCAGTTCAGCCGGGACGAGGGTCGCGGCCCCGCGGGCTTCCAGGCGAGCTGCGCCAGCTGCCACGGCAACCCCGAGACGGGCGGCCTGTTCGTCTCCGGCGGCGCCGGTCCCCGCATCCGCGACCTGCTACCGGGCAGCGACACCCCCGGCATCCTCCTGCGCCGCAACCCGCCCCACCTGTTCGGTTCGGCGGTGCTCAGCCAGCTCGGCGTCGAGCTCAACCGGGACCCCAGCGACCCCAGCACGCGGCTGCCGCTCACGGATGCCAACCCGCACCCGCACGGCTGGAAAGGCCACGTCAAGGCGCTGCGGGACTTCAACAACGTGGCCTTCAACGGCGCCCTGGGCATGCCGCCCACCGAGGTGACGGCCGCCAGGCTGAAGCTCTCCCTGGAGGAGGCCGCCACCCGCGACCTGGACCACGATACTGTAGTCAATGAGCTGAGCGTGGGCGACATCACGGCCGCCACGGTCTTCCAGGCGCTGCTGCCGCGCCCGACCCGCCGCAACCCGACCGATCCCCAGGTGCGGGCCGGGCAGTCGGTGTTCGCGGAGATCGGCTGCGCCCGCTGCCATACGCCGGTCCAGAAGCTGGAGAGCACCACCTTCCACCTGGGCAACCCGCTGAGCACCGCGACCATCCCCATCCCCCTGGGCGATCCGGTGGTTGAGCTTTTCAGCGACCTCAAGCGCCACAAGATGGGCTCGCCCCTGGCGGACCCGGCTCCCCAGGCCGGGGTAGCCCCGGACGTCTTCAAGACCCGGGAGCTCTGGGGGCTCGCGGCTACCGCTCCCTACCTGCACGACGGCAGCGCGCCGACGCTGCTCGATGCCATCCGCAAGCACGGCGGTGCGTCCCGCGCCGACCTGAAGGTGCTGGTCGAGCTGCCGGTCCCGCTGGGCGGCGACCGCTATGCGGTGCCCATCCAGGTCACCAATACGAGCGATGCCCCGGTCACGCTGGTCGGGCTGCACCTGGTGGCGCTGCGCCTGCCGACGGGAGGCCGGGTAGAGACCGGGGAGGGGAATAACGGCCCCGGCGCGGTGCTCCACCTGACCGTCCTCCAGGTCCCCGGCAGCGACCCGCCGGACCTGCGGGCGATCCTGGCGCCCGGCGCGACGGGCATGCTGTGGGCGTTCTACCAGCGTTCCGGCGGTCCGGGCGACCTGAGCCAGTTCAAGTTCCGCGTGTTCGATGACGCCGGGTACTCCGAGGCGGCGGCCGAAACCGAGACCTTCGAGATATTGCACCCGCAGCAGCAGGAGGCCCTGCTGGCCTTCCTCAACGACCTGGTGCTGCCGCTGCGCCGTGACCTGTTCCTGGAGGCGTGGATGCCTGCTCCCAAAGAGGGCGCCCAGGTCACGGGTGTCGTAGAGGTGCAGGCTTCTGTTGCGGCGGAGGCAGGGCTGACGGGCGTCTCCTTCACCGTGGACACCGGCGGCCCGGTCCTCGCCATGATCTACGACATGCAGCGGGGGTTCTGGGTCACTAACTGGGACTCGACGACGGTCGCCAATGGCCCCCACACCCTGCGGGTGTACCTCGCCGACCGGCAGAGGCAGCAGCGCGAGCTGACCACCGTGGTGACGGTCGCGAACTAGGCAGGGCGAGCCGGGAGGTCGAGAGCAGGGGCGGAGCGTATCCCCGCCCCTGCTCTCTGCGCGGGGTGGGGTGTTGGGGGGTGATGGGCCGGGCGCAGCGCCGGGGTATGGCGTGGGAGTGTTCCCCGCTGTCCTTCAGCGCGGTCGGAATGCCGGCCTACCCTCCGGTCTGTCCGCTACCGGCTGCGCGGTGCCATTGCTGCCCGCTTCCTCCCGCCGTCGCAAGCTCCTTGCAATCCCACGCTCCTTCCACGGCACGCCTGCCCGCTATCGTTATGTTTGGGAAAGATAAAGATTAGCGTAGGTGTTCATATCCGCCGGAGTTCGCCAGAACCGCGGGAGGTCAGCGATGCCCAAGCCTGTACCACCCCTACCAGGTGGGCCGCGGCGTGCTCGCCGTCCCTGGATACGCCCGAGCGCGGTCAGGACGGGAAGGTGGCTGCCCCGGCTGGCAGTCCTCGCGCTGGCGGCGCTGCTGGCCGTCGGCCAGGGCCTGGTGCTGGCCCACGAGCCCTGGGTGCTTTCCAAGGAAGAGATGGAGATTATCCGCCGTGAGCCGTTGCCGGAGCTGTTCGCCACGCTGAATCCCATCAATGCGACCGTCGGCCTGCTGCTGCTGGCGCTGGGGTGGCTGTGGTTCACCCTGGACCGGCGCCTGGGCCGGGTGTCCCTGGTCCAGCGGGCCACGGCGTGGCTGTGGGCCTTCACGCCGCGGGTGCCGCTGGTGTTGCGGCTGGCCGTGAGTGTCCTGCTGCTGTGGGGAGCCTCCAAGGGGTCCCTCTTCGTCCCGGAGCTTAGCCTGCGCCAGGCCGGGGCGCCCGCGCTGGTCGGGGCCGAGGTAGGGGTGGCGGCACTGCTGATCCTCGGGCTCTTCCCCCGGATCGCCGCCCTGCTGCTACTGGCGCTGGAAGCGGTCGGCCTGTGGCTGTTCGGCTGGGATATCGTGCCCTACGCGGGCATCGTGGCCGGGCCGGCGTGCTACCTGCTGGCCCGCGGCAACGGCGCTCCGGCGCTCCCCGCCCAACGCTCCAGGGGGTGGTCTGCCGCGCTGAGCGCGCGGCTGTGGGAGCAGGCCCCGGCTATCCTCCGGGTACTGGTAGGGCTAAATCTCATCTATCTGGGCGTCGCCATCAAGTACTTCACCCCTGGGCTCTTCACCGCCATCGTCGTCCGCTACCAGTTCCCCACCTTTGGGCTGGCCCCGGAAGTGGTCACGATGCTGGCCGCGGCGGTGGAGGCGGGTGGGGGGCTGGCCCTGGCGCTGGGGCTGCTGCCGCGGCTGACCGCGATGCTGCTGGCGGCGTCCTTTGTCTACATGACCGCCCAGTTGCAGGAAGACCTGCTGGGCCACACGATCTTCTTCGGCATTGCCCTGGCTATCACCATCGAGGGCAAGGAGAAGGCGAAGCTGCCGGTGGCGGGCGCGCCGCCGCAGGATCTGCCCGCCCATCAGCAGACCCCCGACCGGCAGCAGCGGGACCAGGAGGGGGCGGCGTAGGGCGCAGCCTCCGCCCTAACTCCTGTAACAAACCGGGAGCCCGGCAGGACACGCGCCGGGCTCCCGGTTTGCTCTTTCGTCTGGGGGTGCCGAGTGCGGACTGGCCCCGTCCTCCTACGGCCCGAAGGTGTTGGCCCCGGCCAGGAGCGGCCCACCCAGCTCGCCGTACTTCTCCCCGGTGACGGCGTCGTAGAAGCCGATGGCGAAGGTATCGCCCACGCCGCCGGGGTGGTTCCCCTGGAAGTGAGCACGGTAGCGGACTGTACGCACGAAGGACAGGGGCTGGTTCCGCGGGTGCAGGAAGCCCAGCCCGGAGATGGTGGCCCCGTCCGTCTCCAGGAAGACCTGGTCCACCGTGGTAACCACCACGTCGGCCACGGGAGTGAGGTCGAGGCTGAGCGTGCCGGCGCCCGCCGTACTGGTGCCCCCGGCGGAGAAGGCATAGTGGAAGCTGCCGGAGACGGTTCCCGGCACGTCCACCAGGGTGCCGGTCATCTGGGCAATGCCGGCGCCGGCAGCGTGCAAGGCGCAGGCGCCGGGCGCAGGCGTCGCCGTACCGGCCGCGCCGACCGCGGGCAGCACGGGCCCGTTCGGCGGGCAGAGCAACGGGTGGTCGAAGGGGGCCTGCTGCGCGCTCACCCGCGGGTCGGTGAGCGGCCGCCCCAGGAAGGCCTCCAGCTCTGCGATCTCCTCCAGGTCCAGGCCCAGGGAGCGGATGCGGCTCGCCAACTGGGGATTGCGGAAGTCGCCGCCCCGGCTGTAGAACTCTATCAGGCTGCGGATAGTCGCAAAGGCGCCGGTGTGGAAGAACGGCGAGGTCAGCGCCACGTTGCGCAGGATCGGCGTCTTGAATGCCCCATCGTCCTGGGCGCTGCCCGTCACGTTGAAGCGCCCGCGGTCGTCCGCCGTGGGCCGCACGCCGTTGTTGTGGAACCCCTGGGAGCCGCCGTCCTCGTTGACCGGGCCGTTCTGGAGGAAGAAGTCCACCGCGGCGTCGCCCATCAGGTTCTCGCCGTGGCAGGTCGCGCACTGCCCCTTGCCCCGGAAGATGCCCAGGCCCCGCTCCTCCTGCTCCGTCAACGCCTCCTCGTTCCCCGCCAGGAAGTCATCGAAGGGGGTCTGTCCCGAGACCAGTGTGGAAACATAGGCCTGGACCGCCTGGCCCCAGATCCGGCCGAAGTTGGCCCGGATCTTGGCATGGTCATCGCCGCTCCCGTTGGGCAGGTTCTGCGGGTTGCCGAAGGCGGAGCGGATCAATTGGTCGTAGCTCGTGTTCAGCCCGATGCCGCTCGGGTGGGCGAGGGTGCCCAGGGCGGAATCCGTGGGGTCCACCTGCTGCAACCCCAGCGGCTGGCGGCCGAGCAGTTTGTTGGCGAGCTGCGCCCAGGTGCGGCCGGCGCACGACATCTCCACCCCGTTCAAGGGCGGGCCGACCGCCTGGGAGGCCAGCGAGCCGTTGGTGGAGTAGACCACCGCCCCGGTTTGCGGGTCCCGGAACTGGAACCGCGCCCGGCCATCCCAGAAGTTATCGCGGTTATGCACTGCGTTGGTCGTGGGCGGCGCGTTCCTGCCGGTGACCTGACGCGGCGCGTTCTTCCCCAGGACCGGGTCACCGAAGACCGTGACCGGCGGCTCCTGCCCTTCCGGCGGGAGCACCGTGGGGTCGGTGGTGCAGGGAGCGATGCCCTGGGATCCCTGAATATCATCCACGGCCGGGCTGAAGGTGGTGTTGGGCTGGGCCTCGATGATGCCGTTGGGTCCGGGGTTCATGGTGTTGATGGTGCGCTGGTCCACCCCGGCGGAGAAGTGGCAGGTGGCGCAGGCCACCCGGTCGTCCGACCCGACCTGCTCCTCCCAGAAGAAGGCTTTGCCGAGTTGGACCGCGGCAGCCGGGTTCACGATATCTCCCTCCCACGGCGGAGGCGTGGGAACGGGGACCGCGCCGAGCGGCCGCCTATCGGGCGTGGTGTCGTGCGGGGCCAGCGCCTCCGGTTGCCGCGGCGGCAGCAGGGCGGCGGAGAGCGGTGCTGGTGGTACCTGGGCCGTCACGAGGGCGAGGACGAACAACATGAGCCCCAGGAAGGGGGCGGAGAGCAGACGCGCCAGCCAGCGCTGCCGGGGCGTAGCGCGCCGTCTACCCAGGATGTGCATACTCCTCCTCCTGTTCCGGTGGTACACTCCACAAGAAGGGACCGCTCCTGCCAGCTCCCGCGTACCGGGGCCGTCTCTTGCTGGTACGGTATGATCGTAGAATTTCGCGATGGCATTCGCCGCGCACAGGGGCGGAGGAATATCGAAAAAGCATAGCAAACACACTTACTAACAGTTATATCATTACTAAATGTTCTAGAGAGAGGGAAGCAGCGCAGCGCGGGCGGTCCCCGCCCGTTATCTCTGCGGACGCACGAAGCCCCGGACGCGTGTCCGGGGCCGGTGCGTGGGAACCGGGGATGCCGTCTGCCGGGGTTACCTTTCCTTCGGCGTACCTTCCTCGTGGCTGTTGCTGGACCGGGGGAGACGCAAGACGATGACACTGATGGCGGTGGTCAGGAAGGCGATGAGGTACAGCCCAGCGCCCGCGGCCAGGCCGATGGCCGCGCTGACCCAGATGCTGGCGGCGGTGGTCAGGCCCACCACCGTCCCCTGGAGGCGGAGGATGGCGCCTGCGCCCAGGAAGCCGACGCCGGTGACCACTTGGGCCGCCACCCGGCCGGTATCGCTGCCGGGGAAACCCTGGAGTGAGACGACGGTGAAGAGGGCAGCGCCCAGGGAGACCAGCAGGAGGTCCCGCAGCTGGACCGGCTTCTCGGCGCGCTCCCGCTCCCAGCCCACCGCGGCTCCTAAGACCGCCGCCACCAAGAGCCGCGCGACGGTCTCCGCCTGCACCAGCCACCACTCCACGGCTATCTCCCTGCTCCGCCGCCCGGCGTTGCCCGCCACGCGCTCTCTGAAGATTCAAACGTCGGCAGCCCGCGCAGGGTAGGTGCGAGCCTGCGGTTAGAACTCCAGGCCCCGCTGTGCTCTGATGCCCTGCCGGTACGGGTGCTTGACCTCGCGCATCTCCGTCACCAGGTCGGCGTCGTCCACCAGTTCCTGTGGGGCGTTGCGCCCGGTGATCACGACGTGCATGCCCGGAGGGCGGTCGCGCAGCGCGGCCAGGACCTCCTCGACCGGCAGCCAGCCGTAGGCCAGGAGGTAGGTCAGTTCGTCTAGGATCACGATGTCATAGGCCGCATCACTCAGGCGAGTCTTGGCCAGTTCCCAGCCCTCCCGTGCCAGGGCCTTGTCGTGCTCAATGTCTTTGGAGAGCCAGGTGAACCCCGCTCCCAGGGGCACCATCTCGATGCCCAGCTTGCGGGCTGCCCGGTTCTCGCCGTAGTTGCTGGTCTTGGTCTTGATAAACTGGAGCATGCAGATCTTCAGCCCCTGCCCCCAGGACCGGAGCAGGACCCCCAGGGCCGCGGTCGTTTTGCCCTTGCCGTTGCCGGTATTGACGATGACGAGGCCCCGGCGCTCCCCACTGCGCTCACTGGTCATCTCACACGCTTCCTTCCTTTTGACGCGAGCGGCACACCCCGCTATTATTCCACGCGAGGCCGGCTTCAGCCAAGGCGGGCGTCCGTCGGCGGTTGCGCAGGCTGGGAACCAGGAGCTGAGCGGGGGCGCGATGGAGGACTGTGTCTTTTGCCGGATTGTGCGGGGTGAGGCGCGCGGCTATATCATCGCTGAGGACGACGAGCACCTGGCCTTGCTGGACCGCTTCCCCAATAAAGTGGGCCAGGCCCTGGCTATCACCCGGCGCCACGTGGGCAGCTACGCCTTTGCGATGGACGACGCGGCCTATACCCGGCTGCTGCTGTTTGGCAAGCGGGTGGGGCGCTTGCTGGACGGGGCCTTGGGGGCGCACCGCACCTGTCTCATCATCGAAGGCATGGAGATCGATCACGTCCATCTGAAGCTGTACCCGCTGACGGCCATCCGTCGGGCCGTCGCCACCGAAGTCGTCCAGGACCTGACCTATGACGGCTATCTCACGACCCGCCACGGGCCGCGTGCCACGGATGAGGTGCTCGCTGCCCTGGCCGCCGCCGTGCGGGCCTACGCCCACCGGACCGCCGTCCAGGAGTGAGCGCGCGGCACGCGTGCGTGCGCCGCGGTACCTTTTGACAGTACGAGATGGGCGGGGGTAGAATATACCACTATTCCATTGCGCCTGGGTCTGTCCCTGCTCCAGCAGGGCGCCCGTATCTTGCGTAGCTCCCCGGTTGGCCGGTTGAGACCGGAGGCGTCGGGTTGCGGTGCTGTTGGAAGGGAGGGCTGACCGTTATGACCACCGATGCCTTCGACCCCCGGACGCTGGCGGCCCTGCCGGTCTTCCAGGGCCTGTCCGCGACGGAGATCGCCGAGATCGAGCGTATCTCCTCCGTGGCCTCGTACCCGCCGGGGAGCACCATCTTCTGGGAGAACCAGCCCGGCGACGCCCTGTACGCGGTGCTCCAGGGGCGGGTCGAGGTCCGCATCCAGGACCGCCACGGCAGCAACCACACCATCGCCACGCTGGGTCCGGGAGCGGTCCTGGGCGAGATGGCCCTGTTTACCGACGACATCCGCTCGGCCACCGCGGTGGCGGTTACCGAAACCACGGTCCTGCGGCTCCCCACCGCGGCCTTTGTGGCCCTGTTGCAGCAAGGGCGCCGCGCGGCGTCCCTGGTCGTCTACAACCTGGGCCAGGTCGCGGCCCGTCGTCTGCGGGAGGTCAACCGGCGGCTGGTGGCCGTGCTCGCCGACCAGGAGGAGGCCGCCGCGCCGCGCCGCCTGGACGAACTCACCGATCTGAAACGCAAGCTGTTCGAGTGGAAATTTTAGGGCTTTACGGCTCGCCTAGACAGGATGTGCTGCGCTAGAATAGAGGCAGGATCATAGCTTCCCAGGGAGGGCGCCGTCACGCCGGGAGGACACCATGTCGGGGAGCAGGTTCGAGCGCGAACTCGAAGAGCTGCTGGTCAGTCTGGGAGAATGGACCCCGCGTGAGTCGCGGAGCCAGCGCTTCCGGCGCCGTTTTCGGGCGTGGCTGTACCGCTGGCAAGAGGCCATCGCCCGGATGCGGTGGGGTGGGTTGCCCGCCGACCAGATGATGCTGGTGGGGATGGTCCTGATCGTCTTCGCCTACTTCCTGCGCCTTGCCCTCCCAGCGGGCGCGGCCTACGTCGGCCTGCTCGGCGTGCTCCTCTTCTTCGTGGCCTTTGCCCTGGCGGTGACGGGTGGGCGGCGCCGCCGGGATATCCGCTGGCGGGGCCACCTCGTGGAGCCCTCCCCCTACCGGAGCAGCCCGCCCCCCTTCCTCGCCTGGCTGCGCCGCTGGTGGCGGCGGCGCACCTGGCGCTAGCGCTTGCCATTCACCGGAAACAGGCTGGCGCCCAGGGGTCATGCTGAACCGGAGAACGCCGCATCCGTCCGCCTCGCGCCCCAAATGAGCGTAGGGGACGCCAGCCCAGAAGCCTGAAGCTGGCGTCCCCGCGCGATCTCGCTATGGTGCGAGCACCCCGCTGCTCTGCTCGCAGGCCGGCGCCCGCTGGCGGGTATGCTCCTACTCGGCGACGGGGTAGACCGTTTCGCCGCCCACGTTCTGCAAGGAGGGCTGGCGACGGACGGAGACCCCCTTGGTCGCCCAGAAGATCTCCGCGATGCGCTGCACCCCGGCCAGCAAGTCCTGGGCGGCCTGCATGTCCACCGTCTGCTTGTTACGACCGGCGAGCTTCACGGTATTCCACACGGTGGCGTGCAGGTCCGGGAACTTCTCCAGGTGCTCCGGGCGGAAGTAGTCGCCCCAGAGAATGAGGACCTCCTTCTTCACCAGTTCGGCGTGGTGCTCTTTGGTCGCGATGTAGCGGGACATGGAGTTGACGTAGGTATCCACCGCGGTCTTGTTGGCGGTGGGGTCGGGCAGGGTGAGCCCCTGAATGAGCTGGTTCATCCGGATGACGGTCTGTGCGGCAACCTGGGCCGCGTGGGGATCGTAGATACCGCACGGGATATCGCAATGAGCATATGCCGGTTCGGCGGCGAACAGCCGGGTGAGCGCACCGAAAATCTTGAGTCTCATCGCCCCTCCTTAGCCGGGAGATTCGTGCCCTCTAGCTTACTGAAGAACGGCAAGGAAAGCAACAGGGAAGCGCGGTCGTTCGTTGCCACCGCGCGGGGCCGATCAGGGACCTTGGGAGGCCCACGATGCTGTATCCGCTCCTCGCCCTGTGCTGCGCCAAGCGCGTAGTCGTGCGCGAGTGGAGTATGAGCCCGACGCTACTGCCCGACGAGTATGTGCTGGTGGACCGACTGGCCTACTGGTTCGGCCACCCGCAGCGGGGCGATATCGTGCTGGCCCGGCATCCGCACCGGCCGGAGATGTTGCTCCTCAAGCGGGTGGCGGCGCTGCCAGGGGAACAGGTGCGCTGCGACGCGGCGGGCTGCTGGCCCATCACGCGTCACGGCGGTGCCGCTGGCGGTGGCGGCGTCCCGGCCACGGGACGCGACACTTGGGAGGTGGGGGCCAACGAGTACTTCCTGGTCGGGGATGCTGCGGATCTCAGTACGGACAGCCGCCAATTCGGCCCGGTGGCGCGCCGCGCGATCCTGGGGCGGGCCTGGCTGGTCTACTGGCCAACGGCGCGCTGGCGCAGGCTGTCGGGCGACGGAAGGACGCCGGCCGTCTAGAGGCGGTTCTTGACTATAGGTAAGGGTGAGGGTGATATGCGAGAAGCGTGAGCACCCGACCCCCCACCCGAGCGATGTCAGCGACGAGGAATGGGCCCGCGTCGCTCCCTACCTGACCCTGTGCCGAGCGGACGCTCCGCAGCGGCAGGACGACCTGCGGGAGGTCTTCAATGCGCTGCTATGTGGTCCAGGGGCAGACAGTTTCGATGTGGAGGCAGGCGGTGGGCCTAAGAGGATCCGCCCGGAATCGATGTCCGAATATCCGTCGCGATCTCATCGAGCGCAGCCATAGTTTCGCGGAAGATGCTCGTCGCGTACGTCACGCGTCGCGCACCGGCCTGGGCAGCGGCGATGACGGAGATAGGCCCGCCGCGCCGAACCGTTACGTTGATCACCTGGACGGCGTCGACCAAAGCACGGATGGCTGTGGGGTCGCTGAGGATGATGGGGTAGATACAGTCCGCCCCCGCTTCGCGGTAGATCCGGGCGCGCCGCAGGCCCTCGGCTACCTGTGTTTCCATACTCCCCTCGCGCCGAATGAACACGTCGACTCGTGCGTTGAGGAATAGGTCGATGCCGAGGGCACGTGCTTCGGCCTTGACCGCCGCCAGGCGCTCCGCTTGTACCTCAGCCGGTACCAACCCCACCGTCCCATGATGGTCCGTGTCCTCAAGGTTCAGGCCGACCGCCCCGATGTCGATCAGCCGTCGCGCGATTTCAGCTGGAGGCAAACGGTATCCGGCCTCGAAGTCGACGGTGACCGGCACCGAGACTGCCCGGACGATACGCGCCGCGGCGGCGAGCATCTCCTCGGCCGGGGCTGCCTCGTGGTCTGCGTAGCCGAGGGCCCCGGCGACGCCTCCGCTCGTCGTCGCAATCGCCGGGAAGCCCGCCGCCTCGAAGCGTTGCGCGCTCGCCGCGTCCCACGCATTCGCCATCACCAGTATTCCGGGACCGGCATGCAGGTCGCGGAACATCTTCGCTTTGGCCGCAAGCTGTTCCATAGTAGTCATAGCCCTGTCCAACCTATTGTACTGCTCGGGGGTTGACGACTATCCAATGTGAAGCGCCGCCCGCTATCCCTCCCAGATGTAGGGCAAGTCGATAATGGTGCCCGGCTCAGTGATACTGCCGAGAGCATCCAGTGCGTCCTGAATAATCTTGCGTTGTTGGTCCTCCCGTCGCCCCAAAGGAAAGCCAAAGGGGAAACGTAGCGAGACGACCCGTGGTAACTTCAATTTGACAGCGAGCTGCCGAAAGAGCGTCACGGAAACGGTGGAGATGCCAGCCTCTTCGATGGCCCGCTGCACCAGCCCTACGGACCGGTTACAGCCCGATCACGCCGGGGTCAGCAATACGGCGTCCACTCCGTCTGCCTTTAAATGGGTCGCCACCTCCTTGGCGGTTGTGGCCATCAAGGACTGGGGGTCACAGATGTAGCCGTAGAAAGAGAAGTAACGGTGGCCGAGGCTGCCCACTTTGCCCTCGGCCACCATTTCCCTGAAGCGGTCAATGGGGAGCATGAAGTTGACATCCTGGTCCACGTGGGCATGGTCGTAGTGGTTGTGGGTCACCATCATCTCGCTGGCCGCCACGGATGACGGGATCGCGCGGTAGCTCCAGTCATAGCCATCGTTCGAGAGGTCGAAAGGCGTCTGGCTTTTCAGATGCACGCCGCCGGTGGTCACCAGAGCCACGCGGCAATCGTGCAAAGGCTTGCCTAGCGGAGTCCAGGGCGTGTCCTCCATGGCCGGCGCAGTTTCCAGTGCTCTCGCAAAACGCTCTCCAGGATCAGGGACTGTGGTCATAGCATACCTCGCTCCACCGAGATCCCGATAGACCCGCCGTTGCATTCTACCACTGCCTTAGCGCAATGGAAAGCCCATCCGGGTCCTTGATCGCGGCCCGCTTCGAGCTTCCGGTAGCTACCGGCTGCCGCAATATTTCCACTCCATTATCTCGGAGGGAACGGGCAGTGGCTCCACTCCTGAGCTGCCACTTCATGCAATCTGTCCGCCCCCTCTCCTCGATGTGAGGAGAGAGGGCACTCCCTCGGCGTGGTGCACCGCGCTCTCGGTGGAGCGCCTACCGCTCCAGGACCTGGCGCATCTGCTGGTACTCTTCCCGGGTGATCTCTCCGGCGGCATAGCGGCGCTGCAAGATGTCCAGCGACGACTCGGACCCGCTGCTTGCCGTCGTTGCCTCCACCAGCCAGCGCACCAGCAGCACCACCCCCACGATCAGCGCGCCCCAGAAAGCGAGCATCGCCAGCCCGCCCAGCGCCCGGCTCAGCCCCCAGATCCACCCGCTCGCGCCAGGGGCTTGCCCCAGACCGCCATAGCCGTAGCCCCCCATCATGCCGGGTCCCATCATGCCCGGCCCCATCACGACGCCGCCGAACACTGGCACGGCGAGGACGAGGACCACGAGGACCACCAGGGCCACGAGCAGCCCCCGATTCGTAGTACGCACCGCTCCCCTCCTCTCTTGACGAGCGCGAGGCGCTCGTTCTCAGCCTGCTTGCCTCCCTGACCGGGAGGGCACCGGGAACCGGGAGCCCGTAGACGGGCGCGGACCGTCCGGCGCATGCACGGTCCGGGAAGGCTTGCTGGTCGGCCATCCTGGGTGCAGCATGACCTCCGGCGGAGGAGCTTTGACCGGGCGCTAGACTACCGGATGCACCACTGCCACCAGGTCGGCCACCACCGGGCGTACCAGTCGGGCGTAATCCCGGTAGGCCAGGGCGATGCTCCGGGTATGGCTACACGCCGGAAACACCACCTCACCGACTTCCACAAAACTGGCATCCACGTACACCGGCACTCCATACCGGTTGCCCAGGGGGGGCATCGCGCCCACCTCGCAGTCGGGGAAGAGATGGGCAAACTCGCCCTCGTGCGCAATGCGGGCATGTCGCACGCCCAGCACGGCAGCGACCTTCCCGGTGTCAACCCGGTAGGTGGCCGGGACCACGACCATGACCGGACGGCCCTCGGCCTCCACCATCACCACCTTCATCACCCGGCGACCGGAGACATGCTCCACCTCGGCCGTACGCTGGGCCGTAAAGGTGGGGGAGTGATCGAGCAGGTGATAGGCAACCCGATGATCGCGCAAGTACTGCTCCAGGTGCTCTTGGCCTGTCATGTGCGCTGCCTCCGTGTTCCGGTACTGCGGGAAGTGGAGTAGGGGAGGACGCCTGATGTCCCCGGCAGGGATCCTCCCTTGTAACGATAGGGCCAGGCGCCAGATGGCGACATGAATAGCGGCCAGGCTGTCCTGAACATGGCCTGAACGCGAGGCTGACGGCGCACCCGTGCCGTTTTCAGGATCGGCGAGCAGGCGGTTTCAGGGGGTATTCAGGCGCCGGGGAGGAGCGTTCAGGCTTGGGTCCACGGCGTAGGGGGACACTGAAAGTACGCTAGCACAACGGGGGGAGGATGCATGGGAACGCTCGATGGGAAAGCCGCGATTATCACCGGCGCGGGGTCGGGGATTGGCCAGGCCACCGCAGCGCTGTTTGCACGGGAAGGGGCCTGCCTGGTCCTGGCCGATTGGCACCCCGAAGCCGGCACCGAGGTAGCCGAAGCCATCCGTTGCGCCGGAGGCGCCGCCGTGTTCGTGCGCGCCGACGTCTCCCAGGCGGCGGACGTCGCGGCTCTGGTCCAGACCGCCCTCGACCGCTACGGTCGGCTGGATATCCTCTTCAATAACGCCGGGATCGAAGGCGAGCAGGCCCCCACCGCCGAGGCCACCGAGGAGAACTGGGACCGGGTGTTGGCGGTCAACCTGAAGAGCGTCTTTCTCGGGATGAAGTACGCCATCCCGGCCATGCTGCGGAGCGGCGGTGGGGCGATCATCAACAACGCCTCGGTGGCGGGCCTGGTGGGCTTTGCGGGGCTGCCTGCGTACTGCGCCTCCAAAGGGGGCATTGTGCAAGTGACCAGGGCAGCCGCGCTGGAGTATGCCCCGCAGGGTATCCGGGTGAACTGTGTGTGCCCCGGCGTTATCCACACGGCGATGGTGGACCGGGTGACCCAGGGCAAGCCGGAGGCGCTGGCGGCGCTCCGGGCGCTGGAACCGATGGAGCGGCTGGGAACGCCCGAAGAGGTGGCCGCCGCCGTCCTGTTCCTGGCGTCGCCGGCGGCCAGCTTCGTGACCGGGGTAGCGTTTCCCGTAGACGGCGGGCTCGTGGCGCGCTGAACCCGGAGGCGGGGGCTCCCTGCCGCAGGACGAGCGACGCGGCTGGCCGGGGCGCAGCCCGTTCCTTGCGGCCGGCTCAAGGAACGGGCTGCGCACGCCTCCGTCAGCATCCCCCGGCGACCACCGCGAGACCTGCGGTATCCATGGCGGCTGCTGTCGCATCGTCCCGGATCCGTAGGTAGAGGGCGTGCGTCTCTGGCAACGGTCCCACGCCCAGGTCCCGTTGCAGGAAGTACCGGCACCGCTGGTAGGCACGGAGCGCATGGGTGCGCCGTCCGGACTGCCAGAGGGAGCGCATCAAACCTTGCCACGCGATCTCGCGCGTGGGGTCGAGGGTGAGCGCCTGCTGCCAGGCGCTGATGCTCTGGTCATAGGCGCCCTGGCCTGCGCTCAGGAGCGCCAGGCGCTCCAGGGCCTGCAAGTGCTGCTCGCGGAGGTGTTCACGTTGCTCTAGGCACCAGTCGGCGTCCCCCTCGCTGGCCAGGTAGTCCCCCTGGTAGAGGGCTAGCGCCCGCTGGTAGCGCTCCAGCGCTGCGGGCGCTCTCCCCTGGGCTTCGAGGACCCGCGCCTCACGCAGCAGAGAGCGGAACTCGTCCACATCGGTCCACACCGGGGCCGCCGGGTTGAGCCTGAGGGACGCCTGGTCGCTGATGAGGAAATGGGATGACTCCTGTCCCGCGGTCACACACGACAAGGCTTGCCGCAGCCCGTGGACCAGCACCCGCAGGTTCTGCCGGGCCGCCAGGGGCGCGGCCTCCGGCCAGAGCGCCTCGGCCACCACCTCACGGGCGACGGGATGGGGCCGAAAGGTCAGGAGGTAGGCCAGCAGCAACCGGGCCTTGGGTCGCCAGTAGCGGCTGGACCGCAGCGATGTGCCATCCACCAGCGCGTCGAAGCGCCCGAGCGTGTGGATCTGCAAGCAGGGATCGCCCCGCGCCTGCGGCACCGACGACCGATCGGACGCTGCCGGGTCGGTCGGCAGATCAGAGGAACGCACCGGGTGAAATACGACGACGGCGCGGGCGCCGCTCCCTCCCACCGACAGGTCCCGCAGGAGCACGCTGCGGTTGACCATCACCGTCGCGGCGCGGCTCCGGAGCCGGAGGGCGTGCGCCGGGACGGGCTGGCCCGACCGTACGGCCCCCAGGATCGGGCAACCGGGGCCACAGAGGACGCGGTCCGTGGCGGGGTCCTGTCCCACCAGGACCTCATAGCACCGCTGGCCCAGGACCGAGGCCTCCGTGGCGCCCAGGAGGGTTTCTGCGGCGCGGTTCCAGCCGACGATGCGAGCATCGTCATCCAGGAGAAAGGCCCCGTCCGCGGTATGGAGCGCAAAGAGGACATCACTCATCGTCTTGCTCGCCCTCCGGTTCTGTAACCGTCACCGCCGGGTGCTCGGCTGGGCACCTGCTTATTCCATATATTATGGCGCGGCACGGCGTACCGCCACTGAACACGCCCTGAAAAACGACGGCCGCGCTGTCGCTCGTGTCCCCTGGACCGTGCTCCAGGCACAGGCGTTGAACGCGAAATTAACACCCATTGGTTACGCTTGTCACAAGCAATCCGGCGCTGGCCCGGAGCAACCGGGGGCCGACCCCTCAGGATCGGTCAGCCTGGGCGCAGGGGCGCACACCCGCTCGTCGTGCGACGGCGCTCCACGAGCGGGCGAGGAGGCTCCTACCCACGCCTGAGGGACACGCCCCGGCAGGACCAGACGGGTTGGCTACGCGTGTCACAAGCAGTCCGGCTCTGGCCCAGGGCCGGGTCCTCTGCGGCATGCGAGGGAAAGGTAATACGGGGCCTGGCTGAGAAGGAGGCTCACACGCTATGAGGGGGATGTCACGGCGGCGCTTCTTACAGATCAGCGTCGGAACGGTCGCAGGGTTGACCGCGACGGCGCTCCTGCAAGACCTGGCGTTCCTGGATCCGATCCCAGAAATCGAAAACCCCCTGGCCTATTACCCCAACCGGGGGTGGGAGAAGGTCTACCGCGACCTGTTTCAGTATGATGATTCCTTCACCTTCCTGTGCGCGCCCAACGACACCCACAACTGCCTGCTCACGGCCAGGGTCAAGCAGGGCATCATCACCCGCATCGAGCCCACCTATCGCTACGGCGAAGCCACCGACATCTACGGCAACACCAGCTCCCACCGCTGGGACCCCCGGGCCTGCCAGAAGGGCCTGGCCCTGGGGCGGCGCTTCTACGGCGACCGGCGGGTCAAGGGCGCCATGGTGCGCAAGGGCTACCTGGACTGGGTGCAGGCGGGCCGGCCCCGGGACAAGGAGACGGGCCAGCCCCCCGTCCAGTATTTCCAGCGGGGCAAGGATGAGTGGGTGAAGCTGCCCTGGGACCAGGCCTTCGCCCTGGTGTCGGGTTCCCTGGTGGATATCGCCAGGACCTACAACGGTGAGGAAGGCCGGGTGCGCCTGCGCCAGCAGGGCTACGACGAGGATATGATCACGGCCTACAAGGGTCACGGCACCCAGGTGCTCAAGCTGCGGGGGGGCATGCCCTTCGTGGGCGTCACCCGCATCATGGGCTTCTACCGTATGGCGAACATGCTGGCCCTGCTGGATGCCCAGATGAACAAGCTCGGCCCTGACCAGGCGCTGGGCGCCCGCCACTGGGACAGCTACACCTGGCACACCGACCTGCCGCCGGGCCACCCCCTGGTCACCGGCCAGCAGACCGTCGAGTTCGACCTGTTTACCGCAGAGAACGCCAAGCTCATCACCCTGTGGGGCATGAACTGGATCGCCACCAAGATGCCCGACGGCCACTGGCTCACCGAGGCCCGGCTGCGGGGCAGCAAGGTGGTGGTGATCGCGGCCGAGTACCAGGCCACGGCCAACAAGGCCGACGAGGTCATCATCATCCGCCCCGGCACCGACGCCGCCCTGGCCCTGGGCCTGGCCCGGGTCATCATCGACGAGGGCCTGTATGATGATGCCTTCGTCAAGAGCTTCACGGACCTGCCCCTGCTGGTGCGCATGGACAACCTGAAG
>JACQUQ010000154.1 GCA_016210175.1 Chloroflexota bacterium
CCTTCGACCCTGCTCAGGGCAGGCTTCGACAAGTTCAGGCAACGCCCTTTGCAAACAAATCCTACCGCAGGCGAAACTTGGGCAGGGTGATGGTTGCGGTCACATCCTCAAAGACGACCTCGACGGGCAGCCCGATCCGCAGACGATCCGGCTCGGGGTCCACGTCCACCAGGTTCGTCACCATGCGGGGACCTTCCTCCAGCTCCACGAGGGCGATGACGTAGGGCACGTCGGCCTCAAAGCCGGGGGCGGGTCGGTGGTTAATACCGTAGGCGTAGAGGGTTCCCCGGCCGCTGGCCTGGCGCCACTCCAGGTTGGGCGACAGACAGTGGGGGCAGAAGGCACGCGGATAGAAGTGGAACCGGCGGCAGTCCCGGCAGCGGGGCAGGAGCAGGGTATGGTGGTGCGCGCCCTCCCAGAAGGGCCGGGTTTCGGGCGTGGGGAGGGGCAGCGGCTTCTGGTGCTGCATCCGGCGCCTCCTCAGGTACTTCCGGACGATCCACGGCGGGCAAGCGGCCTGCGGGTCGGCGACCTGGGCCAGCGATGCTTTATGATACTCTATCTGATGCGCAGGGGGAAGGAGAGAAACCGCGGGCCAGGGCGGTGGCAAAGTCGAGTTGGGCGGGACCGATGTGGGCGAGGGCCTGGAGCGGGAAGCGGGGTATCGGACGGAGGAAACCGCCGTGGTTTTTGAGTGAGGAACCATTTGACAACAGCCGCGCAGGATGCTAGGCTAAGGCTAGCAAGCGCATGCGGGCCCTGCCCGGTGCGCCGGGGCGGGGAGCCAACTCCGGGTCGCCCGGGGTTGCGGTGGTGCGGTTCATCCCCCCATCCACTCCAGTTCCATGCCGCAGTCGCCAGCAGCCCATACCGTCGGGCCGTCCGGAGCGCCCATGACGCGCATGGGGCGTTTTCTCCCAGCAACACGGAGGTCAGGAGCGAGCGCCGGGGCGGTGGTCTTCCTGAGTCTCCCTCGATCCGGTGCCACGGTACGGTAGGGACGCGTGTCTCTCCGAGGGCGCAGTCGCGCCGGTGATCCGAGCTGAGGGCAGAAGGGGAAAGCTGCTGGCGGCCGGGGACCGCCCCGCCCGTGACCTGCTTACCCCAATGCTGTGCAAGGAGCCCTCATGCTCGGGATGGTTTCGCTCGCTCCCAAGCGCCTCGAGGAGTACCGTGACATCGTCGGCGATGCGGTGATTGCTGAACTCCGTGAGCTCGCCCGTCCCCTGCGCGGGCTCCGGGTGCTCCATGTCAACGCGACCGCCTACGGCGGCGGCGTGGCAGAGTTGCTCACGGCCCTGGTGCCGCTGATGCGGGATGTCGGGCTCAACGCCGAATGGCAGGTCATTCGCGGCGCCGACGAGTTCTTCCAGGTGACCAAGGCGATGCACAATGGGCTCCAGGGCATGCCGTTCCCGTGGAGCCCGGACATGTGGGAGCACTGGCTCCGCTACAACCTGATCAATGCCGAACTGTTCGATGAGACCTACGACGTCGTCATCATCCACGACCCGCAGCCCGCGGCCCTGGCCCAGTTGGTCGGCGACCGCAATGGTGGCCGCCTGGGCAAGTGGATCTGGCGGTGTCATATCGATCTCACCGACGCCCGTCCGGAGGTCTGGGACCGCCTGCGGCCCTTCGTTGCCTGTTATGATGGAGCCATCTTTACCCTGCACGACTATGTGAAACCAGACCTGCACGGCCCGCGGGTCTACACTATCCCCCCGGCCATCGACCCCCTGAGCACCAAGAATACACCGCTGCCGCTGGACGAGGTCACGGCGGTGCTCCGGCGCTACCGGGTCGATCCCGAGCGGCCCCTGATGGTCCAGGTCTCGCGCTTCGACCCCTGGAAGGACCCACTGGGTGTGATCGCTGCCTACCGGCTGGTGCGCCGGGAGGTGCCCGACCTGCAACTGGTCCTGGTCGCTTCGATGGCGCACGACGATCCCGAGGGCTGGGAGTTTTATGAGCGCACGGCGCGGCACGCCGGCGAAGACTGGGATATCCATCTCCTATCGAACCTCAATGGCGTGGGCAACCGGGAGGTCAACGCCTTCCAGCAGGCGGCCCAGGTGGTGGTCCAGAAGTCGCTGCGGGAGGGGTTCGGCCTGGTGGTAACGGAGGGACTCTGGAAGGGACGGCCCGTCGTGGCCGGCAACGTGGGGGGCATCCCGCTGCAAGTCCAGCACCGGCGCACGGGCTTCCTGGTGAACAGCGTCGAGGACTGCGCGGAGCACGTCCTCTGTCTGCTCCAGCACCCGGAGCTGGCTGGGGAGATGGGTGCCGCCGGCCGGGAGCACGTGCGGCAGAACTTCCTGATTACCCGCTATTTGCGTGATTATCTGCGCCTGTTCCGGACCTTGGACGAATGTGAGCCGAGCCCGCAGCACCTGGGCGTTGCTGCGAGCGTGGCCCACCCCACCGCTGGAGGCGAGGGATATGAACAAAGTCTTAGCGCTCATCCTGGCCGGCGGTCAGGGTGAGCGACTCAGCATCCTCTCGGAAGAGCGTGCGAAGCCGGCGGTCATTTTCGGCGGCAAATACCGGATCATCGACTTCACCCTGAGCAACTGCATCAACTCCGGTATCTCCCGCATCGGCATCCTCACCCAGTACCGGCCCCGCTCGCTTAACGACCACATCGGGATCGGCAAGCCCTGGGATTTGGACCGCAGCGACGGCGGTGTGATTTTGCTTCAGCCCTTCATCGGCCGCGATGTGTCCTTCTGGTACCGGGGCACCGCCGATGCCGTGTTTCAGAACCTCGACTTCGTCGAGGAGCACCGCAAAGAGCAAATCCTCATCCTGGCCGGCGACCATATCTACTCCATGCGCTATGACGATATGATCGCCTTCCACCGCGCCCGGGGGGCGGATGTGACCGTCGCCGTCAGCGAGGTGCCCATCGAGGAAGCTAGCCGCTACGGCATCATCACCCTGGATGAAGAGGACCGGGTGGTTGCGTTCGACGAGAAGCCCCCCCAGCCGAAGAGCAACCTGGTTTCCATGGGGATCTACGTGTTCAACCGGGACGCGCTCATCGAGCGCCTGACCGAGGACGCGCTGCGCCCCTCGACCCACGACTTTGGCCGGGACATCATCCCCGCCATGGTGGGCCAGGATAGGGTCTACGGCTACCGCTTCAAGGGGTACTGGCGCGACGTGGGTACCATCGAGGCCTACTGGCAGGCCAACATGGACCTGCTGGTGGAGTTGCCGGAGTTCAACCTCTACGACCCCTATAACGTGGTACGGACCAAAAGCTCAGAGCGCCCCCCGGCCAAGATCGGCCCCCGGGCCCACATGAGCCGCAGCCTGGTCTGCCACGGCTGTATCATCAATGGCTACGTGGAGCGTTCCATCCTCTCTCCGGGCGTTTTTGTGGAAGAGGGTGCGGTGATCCGGGACAGCATCCTGTTCGATGATGTCTATGTGGAGCGGGACGCGGTGATCAACCGCGCCATCCTGGACAAGGAAGTGCGGGTCGGCTCTGGCGCCCAGATCGGCTACGGCGATGACCTGACCCCCAACCGCCAGGAGCCCCACATCCTGAACACCGGCATCACCCTGGTGGGCAAGCGCACCCACCTGCCCCCCGGCCTACGAGTGGGACGCAACTGCAAGATCGGGCCCGGACTGCTGGCAGGAGATTTCCCCAGTCCGTTCGTTGCCAGCGGCGAGTCGGTGAACGGCAAGCAGAGCTTCCTGGCCCGGACCTTGCTGAAATAGAGGGGAGGGCTTCCTCCCTTCCTCCCGCCCCGCTGCCCCTGGTTGGGGGAGCGGGGCAACCGTCGGGGTGAGAGCCTCGCCCTGACCGACCCCTTCCCCGGCGCTGGGGAACCACCTTGAACCTGGGAGGCCGACGTGCAGCGCGGTGCGTTCACCTTCGTCTTACACAGTCATCTCCCCTACTGCCGCATCGCCGGGCGTTGGCCCCACGGCGAGGAGTGGATCCACGAGGCGGCCGTGGATACGTACCTGCCCCTGCTGACCTCCCTGTATCAGCTACGCGATGAGGGGGTACCCTTCCGCCTCACCATCGGCCTGACCCCCATCCTGACGGAGCAGTTGGCCGACCCGCTCATCCTGGAGCACCTGGAGGAGTTCCTGGAAGACCTCATCCGCCGGGCGCGGGCCGACGTGCTTCGCTACGGCCCCCTGGGCGACTACCGCCTGGTCTACCTGGCCCAGTTCTACCAGGACCGCTTTACCTTCCTGCTGCGCTCCTTCCGGGAGCGCTTCGGCCGGAGTATCGTGGGCACCTTCCGCCAGCTCCAGGACGAAGGGTTCATCGAGGTCACCACCAGCGCCGCCACCCACGGCTATCTTCCCTTGCTGGCACGGGATGCGTCCATCTACGGCCAGCTCGCGACCGGGTGCGCATCCTACCGGCGCCATTTCGGGCGCGACCCGCGCGCCATCTGGCTGCCGGAGTGCGCCTATCGGCCGGGGTACTTCGTGACCGAAGAGGGGCAGACGGTGATCCGGCCGGGCATCGAGGGGTTCGTGGAGGGCATGGGGCTGGGGCTGTTCTTCAGCGAGACGCACCTGGTCGAAGGCGGCGCTCCGGTGGGCAAGGCGGCGGGCGATGCCCTGGGGCCCTACCAGGCGATCTCCCGGCGCTATCGCCTGCCCGTCCGCGCCGCCACCGAGCCGACCCGCAAGACCACCTACCAGCCCTACTACGTGTACGACGCCAACGTGGCGGTCATGGGCCGCAACAACCGCACCGGCATGCAGGTCTGGTCGGCCCAGTGGGGCTACCCCGGCGACTACGCCTATCGGGAGTTCCACAAGAAGGACGGGACCTCCGGACTGCACTACTGGAAGGTCTCGGGCGCGCAGGTGGACTTGGCCTTCAAAGACTACTACGATCCCGTGGTCGCGGCCGCGACCATGCAGGGCCACGCCGCCCACTTCGCCCGGCTGGTGGAGGATCTGGTGGCCGAGTACCACGCCCGCAACGACCGCTTCGGTATCGTCATGGCCGCCTACGATACGGAGCTGTTCGGGCACTGGTGGTTCGAGGGGGTAGACTGGATCCGCGAGGTGCTGCGCCACCTGAGCCGGAGCGAGGTGGTCGCACTGACCACCGCCAGCGGCTTCGTGGAGCAGCATCCCCCCGATGAGGCGCTGGCCCTGCCGGAAGGCTCCTGGGGCCAGGGGGGCACCCATTTCACCTGGGACAACGTGGACACCCAGTGGATGTGGCCGCCCATCCACGAGGCCGAGCGCCGCATGGAGCGCCTGGTGGCCCGCTACCCCCAGGCCGACGGCACCCTGGCCGAGCTGCTGAACCAGGCGGCCCGGGAGTTGCTCTTGCTGCAATCCAGCGACTGGCCGTTCCTGGTCACCACCGGCCAGGCCAAGGAGTACGCCATTACCCGGTTCCAGGAGCACCTGGACCGCTTCCACCAGGTCGCGACCGCGGCCGAGAGCGGGTGGACCGGCGACGACACCCTGGCCTGGTGCCGGGAGTTGCAGTATCGGGACAACCCCTTCCCGAATATTGACTATCACTGGTTTGCCCCGCGCCAGGGCCACCCCGTGGTCACGCCCACCGTGGGGTAGGTGGCGGTGGCCGCGCTCCCCGGTGGGGGTGGTCCGCACCCCCGCCCCCGCGTATGAGGAAGGGGAGCTAGGGCGGCATCAGGAGACGTGTTCGTCATGGGCAACCGGTAGGGGCGCATGGCCATGCGCCCCTACCACCGCCCGATTCCCTAATACCTCCCCTGATAATGCACTAGCGCCAGCCGCAGCGACGCCCGGGCCAGGACCTCTCTCTAATACACA
>JACQUQ010000161.1 GCA_016210175.1 Chloroflexota bacterium
CGACCGCCTGCCGGAGCCTATCTTCACGCCCGCGACCAAGGCTGAGACCGGCCACGACGAGAACATCACCTTCGAGCAGATGGCCGACATCGTGGGCCGGGACGTGGCCGAGGCGCTGCGGAAGACGACCCTGGAGGTCTACTCCTGGGCCGCGGCCTACGCCCTGGAGCGGGGCATCATCATTGCCGATACCAAGTTCGAGTTCGGCATGACCGACGAGGGGATCATCCTCATCGACGAGGTCTTGACGCCCGACAGCAGCCGCTTCTGGGAGGCGGCGGACTACCGGCCCGGCCGCTCCCAGGCTAGTTTCGACAAGCAGTACGTGCGGGACTGGCTCATCGCGGCGGGCTGGGACCGCAACCCCCCGGCCCCGGCCTTGCCGCCCGAGGTGGTGGAGCGCACGGCCGAGAAGTACCGGGCGGCCTACCAGCGGCTCACCGGCCAGCCCCTGCCCTGAGAGGAGCGACCATGTACCTGGCGAAGGTGTACGTGACCCTGAAGCCGGCGGTGAACGACCCCCAGGGACTGACCATCAAAGGCGGGCTGCACGCCCTGGGCTTCGACCGGGTGGCCCAGGTGCGGGCCGGAAAGTACCTCCAAGTGTGGGTAGATGAGCCTGACCGGGCCAGGGCGCAGGCGCAGGTAGAGGAGATGTGCCGCCGCCTGTTGGCCAACCCGGTCATCGAGGACTACCGCTTCGAGCTGGAGGAAACGGCCGCGGTGCCGGGGGGCGTGGCGTAGGGCTGCCGTCAGAACACCTGCTTCTTGAGCCACGGTCCCCACAGGAAGTACGGGAAGTAGATCAGGAGGCGGGCCGCCATCGCCAGGACGATGGCCCAGGCGATGCCGAACTGCCCCAAGTCCCCGATCGTGGGCACGGCCACTGCCCAGCCGAACAGCTCCCAGTGCTGGGCGACGCCCGACAGCATGATGGCTGCCGGCTGCTGGATCCCCCAGATGGTGACCAGGGTCACCACCATGGGAATGGAGGTATCTCCTGCGGTGTTGAAGGTCTGCATGAAGACCATGCCCGCACCCATGACGATAAAGCCCAGCACCTGGATCTGGAGCCAGGGCACCGCCACCTCCAGCAGCTGCGATTCCCGGGTGAAGAGCAGCAGGAACAGGTACGGGAACAGCAGGATCAGCCCACCGACGACGAGGTTGACCAGTACCACATAGCCCAGCGCCCACCACACCGTTGCCCTGGCCCGGTCGGGCTGCTGCGCCCCCAGGTTCTGGCCCACGAGAATGCCGCACGACTGCCCCAGGCCCATGCTCCCCAGGTTCACGAACATCTGCACGCGGTTGGTGATGGAGTAGGCCGCCAGGGCCAGGTCCCCGAAGGGTGTCACCAGCCCAACCAGGATCACCTGCGCGAGCGAGCGCTCCATGCTGGTCACCGAGGACGGCCCACCTAAACGGACCATGCGCCAGAGGAGGGGGAAATCCGGCCGCGCATCGTGCAGCGAAAGGTGGAGGCGGGAGCGCCCGGTAAACAGGATGTAGCCATTGATGGCTGCGCCGGTGGCCTGGGCGATGGCGTTGGCGATAGCCGCGCCGGGCAGCCCCAGTTCCGGGAAGACTCCCCAGCCGAAGACGAGGAGGGGACTCAACACCAGGTGCAGCACCCGGTTCACCACCTGCGCCTTCATGGGCGTCAGGGCATCGCCGGAGGCCTGGAGCACGGAACTGGTCATCATGAGGAGCGCAATGGTAAACGAGGCGACGAACTGCCAGCGCATGTAGCTCGCGCCCTGGGCAATGATCCCCTCGGAGACCCCCAGGACCCATAGCAGCAGTTCGGTGAAGAGGATACCCAGGACGCAGAGGGTCAAGGAGACGGTCCCACTCAACAGGAAGCTCTGCATCGCCACGTGATTCGCCAGCGCCATGTTCTCGGCCCCCACGGCACGGGAGACCATGGCGCGTGCGGCGGTATCGAGCCCCATGCGGGCCGTCGCCGCAAGCTGGGACCAGCTTTGGGCCACGCCAATGCTGGCGATAGCGCGGGAGCCGATGAACCCGGCCCACACCAGGTCGGCAAGGTGGTCGATGGCCTGGAGCGCACCCGACACCACCTGCGGCCAGGCCAGGAAGAAGATGTTCTTGGGGATGCTGCCCTCGGTGAGCTTGCGGTCGAGGTGGGTGGGACGGCGGCGCCGAGGACCGCCGTGGGCAAAGGCGATAGGCCCGTCGGGGGCCGGAGTCTTGACGCCATCCTGCGGCGCGTGAGAACGGACCGGGATACCAGCAGGTTCCTGCACGAAAGTCCCCTTTTCCGGGTGTGCCCGGCCTGACGGCGGGCAATCGTCTGACGGCGCTCCTGAAGCGCGCCGCCTGGAATCCTTCGTCCAGTCGTCTGAGGCCGCGCCGCGCGGTTGCCTCCTGGCCGGGATGCTGCGGGGTGATGCGTCAGCTGGCCATGAACGAGCGCGGGAAACTCACGTCAGACGAGCCACAACGGGTACAGGATAATGCCGTGTGGGCGCGCTGTCAAACTCATGACTGATGGCGCCGGTGTTTGGCAAGGGTATGCCGACTGCGGGCGCGGTCAGGGCCGACAAGCCTGACAGCGTTCGCGTGCTGGCGACGCCGATGGAGAGGAGTGGACCACAGGGGAGCGTATCTGGGGGCCGGGCGCAGCGAGGGTGCTGGGTTGGCACACAGGGGATGAGGGTGAACCAGGGTGTGTGCGCCTGCGCCTGGCGCGCTTATGCTCGCTCGATGGTGGCCGTAAGGCCACAGCTTTCCAGGCGCTCGCGGTACAGTTCCGCCGGTTCCAGGGGGCAGGTGATGACCACTGCCTGGCCGTGGTGATGGGCCTCCAGCATGATCGCGGTCGCCTGCTCCGGGGTCAGGCTGGGCACACAGCGCAAGAGGCAGTGGACGACGTAGTGCATCCCGTTCATGTCGTCATTGTGCAGAATGACGTGATAGCGGGGCAGCAGCCCTTCCTGGACCTGTCGGGAGGGCGCTTCCTGCACCCGAAGGACGGGCCGATCGCTGCGACGCAACCACCTCATCGATCTGAAGGCTTTCCTTCCCAGTGAGAACGTATTCAGAGCGCCAAGCAGAGTGAGCGTCCTGCCCGTTCGCCAGCTATGATAGCACGGCCTGCGGCTCAGGGGAAGGGCCGAGAGTGGTGGAGACAGGGCCCTGGAGTTTGCCCGACTTGGCATAAGAGACCGCTCGTCCTGAGCCAGTCGCAGGACGGTCGGACCCGCCCGCCCCTGGTTTGAGAAGCTCACCACGAGCGGGCTGGCATCCCACATGGTTTGTCTGTTTGGGCTTCTCCTTGTGGTATGATGAAGGCATGCGATGGACGATGTTCTCTTTCTGGACCTTGCTGACGGGCGCCATCCTGCTTACCGCATGTACTTCGGCGCAATCGCAGGCGCTACCAGCGAGCATGCCGGCCACCGTCCCGATGGCGCGCGCCATCAACCAGGTAACGCTGGCCTCCTACCGCCGTGTGGCAAATGCGAGCGAGTTCAACCTCGTCGGAGAACCTCCGGTCTATGTAGTCGATCGCGACCTCACCGTACGGGTGCAGGTACAGCATATCCAGCACGTGGATATCCTGGTCAAAGCAGGCCCCAAAGATGTGGTGCTCACCGTTCCCGCCGTCGCCGATACCCAGGGCCACGTCGAGGTCCGGCTGCGCCTGCCGCAGACCGGGGTGGTCTATGCCATACAGGCGCAGGCCCAAGCAACTGACCCGTCCGGGCGATCCTTCAGCGCGATCGCAGCACTGAACAGGAAGGTCGTAGCGGAACCGTAGTGGGCATGTCCCCTCCTCGCTGATGGATGCGCTCTCCCCCTGACCATTCCTTTCGCCATACGCCACACGTTGACCCCCGCCTGCGCGGTGAGCGGCGCCGGCTTAACGCTCCGTCCGTACCTCCCCGTTTAACCGTGTGACACTCATGCGCGGTGTGCCCCGCACGCCGCGGCGCAGGAGGGGGCATGCCGGTGGCGTCTGCCTTTGACCGCGTGGCCTGGATCTACGACTTCGTCATGGACGGCATCTTAGGGCACTACGAGAAGACGGCGCGCATCGTCTGGGCGGCCCTGGGCGCGCCCGTCCAGCCGTTGCTGCTGGATATGGGTGGGGGCACCGGGGGAGTCAGCGCGCACCTCATCCGCCGCGGCGCGCGGGTCGTGCTCCTGGAGCTAGCGCCGTCCCTCCTCCGGCGTTGTCCGCCGGGGGTGGTCCCGCTCCTGGGCGACGGCTGTCGCCTTCCCCTGGCCGATGCCAGTGTGGACGGCGCCCTGGTGGTGCTGACGCTGCACCACATGGCCGACCCGGACCGCGCGCTGGAGGAGCGGGCCCGGGTGGTCCGCCCCGGCGGTGTGGTGGTCGTCATCGAGAAGGCGCCCCCGGCTGCCGGCGACGTGCGCGGCCGGGTGGTCCACTGGGCGGAGCAGTTGCTCTTCGGGCCGCTGCGCTGTGTGCCGCCCGCGCAGCTTCAGGCCCGCCTGGAGGCGGTCGGCTTTGCGCCCAAGCACCTCTTCCGGTTCGGGTACGTAATCCGGGCGCGCCGTCTGCCGGTCGCTGCCGGGCACCGTGGTCCGGTGGGAGTGACCCAGGGAGGAGAGGAGGGCGACCGTGCGCGCAGAGCAGCATGATGTCGTGGTCATCGGCGGGGCCATCGCGGGGCAGACGGCGGCCTGGGAGCTGGCGCAGCGGGGCTTCGATGTTGTCCTGGTGGAGCAGGATATGTCCGGCCGCCAGCACGGGCGGCTGGGAGACTTGATGCTGCAAGTGCTCTCCCGGGCGGGTGAACTGGCGGTGCGCGTGCGGCAGGCCGAGCGCTACGGCGTGCTGGCGGAGTTCGGGGGGGTGAACTATTCCCAGCTGGTGCGGCGCCGGGATGAGGTGGTGGACTACGTGATCGGTGGCCGTCCCATGGCCCGGCTGGAGGCCGCGGGCATCCGGGTGGTTGCCGCGCGGGGGCGGCTGCGTGCCTCTGGCGAGGTGGAAGCCGGCGACACCCTGCTGCGGGGTCGGGCCGTCATCCTGGCCACGGGGTCGCGGCCCCACATCCCGGAGGTGCCGGGCCTGGAGCAAGCGGATTTCCTGGTCCCGGAACGGGTCCTGGGCTACTACGGCCTCCCGCGCACGATGGCGGTGCTGGGGGGTGGGGCGGTGGGCGTGACCTTCGCCCAGGTATTCAGCCGCTTCGGGGTCGGGGTGACGCTGGTGGAGCGGGGATCGCGGGTGCTGGAGGACGCCGAACCGGAAGTCAGCCAGGCGGTGACCCAGGTGCTCCAGGACGACGGGGTGCGGGTCTTCACTGGGTGGGAGGGAGTGAGTATCCACCTGGCGGGCGGGCAGCGTATCCTGGACCTGCGCCAGGGCGGGAATGCCGCAGCCGGTTCCGTCACGGTGGATGCTATCCTGGTGGCGACCGGCCGTGACCCGGCGGTGCAGGACCTGGGGTTGGAGGCGGCAGGGATCCAGTTGGGGCCGCGGGGGGTGCTGGTGGACGATGAGTTGCGCACAACGGCCTCCGGGGTGTGGGCCTGTGGGGATGTGGTCGGCGTCTACCACCTGAGCCACATGGCAGAGTACGAGGCGCGGCTCGCGGCCCACAATGTGGCGGCCACCCTGACCGGCCAGGGACCGCCCCAGAAGGTACGCTATGCGCAGGTGCCCTGGGCCTATCCCCTCGATCCAGAGGTGGCCCAAGTGGGCCTACGGGAGGAGGATGCCCGGCGGCGCGGCGGCCCGGTGGTGGTGGGGCTGGCAGACTTCGCCGGCCTACACCGGGCTATCACCCGGGGCGAGGTGCGGGGAGTGGTGAAGGTGGTGGCCGATGGCGAGCATGGCCGGATCCTGGGTGTCCACATTGTCGGGCCGCGGGCCGGGGAGCTGATCAGCGAGGCGTCCCTGGCGCTGCGGGCGGGGCTGACGGTCCATGACCTGGCGGAGACCGCCCATCCGGCCCTGGCCCTGGCCGAAGCGCTGCGCCGGGCGGCAGCCGCGGCGGTGCAGGCGCTGGGCTGAGACCCGCACTCGCCGCCGGCACATTCCTGTAACGAGGAAAGGGTGGTGGCAAACTGGAGGGGGGCCGGGCGTGCCTGGTGGCATGCCGAGGCCGGAGGCCGCAGCATCCGTCGCCCCTTGGGCGGAAAGGGGGTCCCAGGGGATCATTAGGGCGCATCCGACGATATTGGGAACGACCCATCCAGCACCATAGTGTTTTTGTGGAACTGACCAGGATACCTACTTGACACGCAGCATAGTTTGGCGTATTATCCCTCCACTGCCGTCGGTGGTCGGTCCAAGCCGTACCGCTGCGGCCCTCATTTTTCCTTTCCCTTCAGGCACGATACGTCGTGCCGCCGATCCGCTCGTGTGTCCGGGTGACCGGTACGGTCATCCGGCATGTCATCAGAGATCCGGCGAGGGTGCCTCTTGTCCGGGTCCTCTCTCTTGGCAACCTGCTCTTGCCATGCGATCTTCTCCATTGCTCACGTCAGGGTTCGCACACCGGCACCCCTGGGGTACGGTGTGTCGGAAGGTCCCGGTCCTGGGCGGTGCTGCCGGAGCACGCCGGCTGGTCTCCCGATCCCATCAGTCTAGGCTCATCGGTTCGATCCGTTGTCGCTGCGGGAAGATCTCACTATCTCGCATGTGACCGCGGTAGGATAGCATTCCTTGCGAGCGCGCAGGCGGAGGTGCCACCCTACTGCGGATGGAACTCCCTTTCGCCCGGTCGTGGCGGAGGAGTTCCTATTTTCATGCACATTGCAATGTTACTACCACGTTACAGCCGGGTAACTGGTTTTTCATTGAAATGAAATAATTATGCAACGATCAGGAAACGCGCTCGTGCCAGAATAGACCCAGGGATGATAACCGCGCAGAGGAGCGGAAGGGCCGGTCCGATCCGGGACGATTCCGTAAGGAGCTGCCACCATGACCGAGTACATTATCAGACGACTCCTGCTCGTCTTCCCCACATTTATCCTGGTTACCATGCTCGTGTTCGGCTTGATTCGCTTGATGCCGGGAGATGTGCTCTTTGCGAAGATCGGTGAAGGCTTATTTGCGGGGCAACGAGAGTTGGACGATCTCCGGCATCAGATGGGGTTCGACCGGCCCATCTACGTGCAGTATCTGGACTTCATGGGGGGAGCCGTCCGGGGCGACCTGGGCCGCTCCCTGTGGAGCGACAAGAAGGTCAGCGATCTCATCCTGTTCCGATTGCCGGTGACGTTAGAGCTGGCCGTGCTCGCCATCCTGACCGGCCTCTCCATCGCTATTCCCGTGGGGGTGCTGTCCGCCGTGCGCCAGGATACGTTCCTGGATTACCTCCTACGCTCCATCGCCATCGGGGGCATCTCCATTCCGGCCTTCTGGCTGGGCACGCTGATCCTCACCTTCCCAGCGATCTGGTGGGGATGGCTCCCCCCGCTGCGCTACGTGCAGATCCAGGACGACCCGCTCCGCAACCTCTCCCAGTTCATCTTGCCGGCGCTGGTGCTGGGCACCTTGCTCTCGGCCAGTGTCATGCGGATGACGCGGTCCATGATGCTGGAAGTGCTGCGCCAGGACTACGTCCGCACCGCGCGGTCCAAAGGCCTCCAGGAGCGGACCGTCATCTTCCGGCACGCGCTCAAGAACGCGATGCTCCCGGTATGGACCGTGGTCGGCCTGCAAATCGCCTTCCTGATCGGCGGGACGGTGATCATCGAGTCTATCTTTGCGCTGCCCGGCCTCGGGACGCTGCTCCTGGAGGCTATCCGTGTCCGCGATTGGCCCGTGATCCAGGGGCTCAACCTGTTCTTTACCGCGTGGGTCCTCTTGGTCAACCTGGCAGTGGACATCGGATATGGCATCATCGACCCCCGGATCCGATTCGCCACCGAGTAGACGCAGGGAGGTCTCCTGATGAGTCAGGTATCCATGCCAACGCAAGCCGGTGAGGTCGCCCGACCCGTATCTCCCTTCTCGCGCCGCAATACCCTGGGGTTCCGGTGGCTGGAGAAGGTCCTGCGCTTCATCCGGGGCAAACCGCTGGCCAGCCTCGGCGGGTTCTTTGTCCTGGTCATGGGCTTGCTGGCCATCTTCGCCGACATCGCAGCCCCCCACGACCCGCTGTTGATGTACGACGGCAAGGCGCTGCTGTCGCCGGGGGGCGAGTTCTGGCTGGGGAGCGACCCCTGGGGCCGGGACGTGCTCAGCCGTATCATTTACGGGGCGCGGGTGTCCATGAGCGTGGGGCTGGGGGCCGTGTGCATCAGCGGGATCGGCGCCACCCTCCTGGGCTCGATATCCGCCTACGTCGGCGGCCGGCTTGATACCTACGTGCAGCGGGTGGTGGATGCGGTAATGGCGATCCCCGATATCGTGCTGCTGCTGACGATTATGGCGGTGCTGGGTCCGGGGGCGCTCAACATCATCCTGGCCCTCGCCTTCCGGAACACCATCACCCAGTCCCGGATTGTGCGCAGCGCCGTCCTCGGGATCAAGGAGCAGCAGTACATCGAAGCGGCGCGGGCGCTGGGAGCCACCGATATCCGGGTCCTGGGGAGGCACGTGTTCCCGAACATCGTGGCCCCGGTCATCGTCATCCTCACCGTCTCCATGGGATGGAATATCCTCGCCGAGGCCTCCTTGAGCTTCCTGGGCTATGGAGTCCCGCTCGATATCCCGACCTGGGGCAACATGCTGAGCCGGGAAAGTCGGGAATATATGATGCGGGGGCCGTGGATTGCGATCTTTCCGGGTCTGGCCTTGAGCCTGGTGGTGTGGGGTATCAATATGTTCGGTGATGGCCTGCGGGATGTGTTGGACCCCCGGCTGCGGGGAAGTAGCGCCCAGCGACGGTAGCCAAGTCAGAGAAAGGGAGGAAGGTAGTATGTTCCGGTTATCGGGTGGTCGGCCCTCCCAGCTTGCAGCGACGCAGGCTGGGCAGACCCCTCTCGTCGCGCTCGGGATCCTCGCGGCCTGCATCGGGACCCAGCCGTTCGGGACGGTGTGGATCGGCTTCCTGGCCAGCCGGGCCGGCGCCCCGGTCGCCACCGCCGCCGACGCCCTGGTGGCGCTGGCCCTCATGGTGCCGGTCGCCCGCCTGGTGCTGCGCTGAGAGCCTGAGCACGAATCCCGTTGTCGAGGGCGCCACGGCTGCGCCGGGGCGC
>JACQUQ010000156.1 GCA_016210175.1 Chloroflexota bacterium
ACGCCTTGGTGAAGATGGGGTCGTAGGGGGCCAGCACGCCAGCTAGCAGGGCCACCAGCACCAGGACCACGATGACGATCCCGCCGGCAGCCCCCAGGGGCTTGCTCCCGGCGAAACGCACGAGGGCGTGCCACGGCGCACGCTCGCGCGGGCGGAGCCGTTGTGCCAGGGTGGCTTCCAGGCCCAGCTCTCTGCTTTCCACGATAGCCTCGCTCTCATTAATAGAGGCGTTGCCATGCGCATGGCTGTGCTTTGTAGAGTAGTAGCGTTACTATAGTTCCCTCTCGCTTCCCTGTCAAGGGAGATACAAAGAAGTGAATAACTGTTCATGGAATATGACCATCTTCACTCATTGGGGAAGAGGTCCACCCACTTCCCGCTGCGCCCGAGGCTGCCAGGAGTGGAGGGGGAAACTATGGCGAGAGGTTCCAGGGTGGGGTGGGTCGCGCCCGGATGGGCCGTCCGGGGCGCGCCGGGGGGAGCAGGAGACCGGTAGCGCCTGCTGGAGCGTGCGGGAGGCCGCGGCGGACTCCGCCGGGCCGCCGTGCTAGGAGCGCGGCTCGACCAGCGTCCAGCCCAGCCGGTCGGCGATGGCGCCTGCCAGCAAGACCTCCAGCAGGTCCATCCGGAGGTCCTCATACTCCTGGCGGGAGAGGCCGCTGACGTCCATACCCAGGCGGTCGGCCATGGCGTGGTCCAGCCAGGCGATGACCGCCGCCGTAGGCCGCAGCCGCCCTTCCTCCAGGTCCTCAATAACCTCGTCCAGTTGCTCATCCAATGGGCGCTGCTCCATCCTGACTCCTCTCGTCTGCTGGTCCTGCGCCGCTGCTTATCGCGGTGTGCCACGCTCCCGCATCATAGCAAAGGGTATCCAACTGCGCCACGCCCGCGGTCCATTCTGGTGCGCATCGGTGGCAGGAGGGATATTTGACAGCGGCTGTCGCGGTCGCTGAAGATAGAGGTCGAGAGGAGGTGCAGGATGCCCGTTGTGGTGGGTGTGCTGGTAGTGCTGCTGGTCCTGGTGTTGCTGGGGGCGGCGATCTCCCTGGCGTTGAACCTGGTGGGGCTGGCGCTCATGCTGTTCATCGCCGGGGTCGTCGGTTGGCTGGCCGATGCCATCGTCCCCGGCCGCCTCCCCTATGGGTTCCTGGGGGCGATTCTGGCCGGGCTGGTGGGAAGCTGGATAGGTCAGCTATTGCTGGGCGCGTGGGGCCCGTCGCTGTTCGGCATCCGGCTCATCCCGGCCCTCATCGGGGCGATAATCGTGGCGGGCGCGGTGGAGCTGCTCATGGGGAGCCGAGCAGAGCGGCGGCACGACCGGGCGGCCTGACCCGGGCACGCGGGAGACCATAAGCGCGGAAAAGCGTGCGCTGCTGCGATGCCGGCGCTCCGACGGTCGTGGCGAACTTCAGGCGGAACTATCGGCGCGTCCCGCGTGCTCCCTGGCAATGCCCCCGCCCTCGCCAGACCAGGGGAGAGGTCAGCGGGCTGGCGCCGTGTCCGCTGACGCACCCACGAGCGCCCCGGCCGGCGGCTTGGGCTGCCGGGCCAGGAACATGAGGAAGGCGGCCACGACGTAGGTCACGCTGTAGAAGAGGAACACCCGGACGTAACTGCCCGTCAGGTCGAAGGTTGCGGCGGCCAGGAGCGGCCCCAGGCCGACCCCGGCCATCTGGAAGGGGATGGTAAAGCCGCTGATGGCCCCGAAGGACTTGCGTCCGTAATAGTGGGCCAGGATGATATTGACCAGGGCGCCTTCACCGCGCGCCGCCAGGCCGAACAGCACCGAGAACAGGAAGGCCGAGGGCACGCTCTGCACCTGGATCAGGAAGATCATGCAGCCGGCGGAAAACAGGAGGGCGCCGATATTCAGGAGCCGGTCCGACACCCGCTCCGCCAGGAAGCCCCACACCACATTGGACACGGCCCCGGAGAAGGCGTAGATGCTCAGGGCCAGGGCCGCCATCGTGGGGGCCAGCCCCTGATCGATGTAATAGGCCACCTGGTGAAAGCCGATGCTGCCGTGGGCCATGGCCGCCAGCCCGTAGCTGCTGACGATGAACCACAAAGCCGGGGTGTGCAGGGCCTCGGAGAGCGACCAATCGTAGCCGTCCTGGACCGAGCGCTGGCGCTGCGGTCCGCGACCCTGCGACGCGGGGGCGGTAGCCGACGGGTCGGCGGGCTTGGCGCCATCGGGGAGCAGACCGAGATCTTCCGGCTGGCGCCGCAGCAAGAGTGCGCCGGGCACCACCACCAGCAGCCAGACCAGCACGCCGAAGGTAAAGGGGACCGCACGCCAGCCGAAGCGCTCGATGAGCAGTTGGGCGGCCAGCGCCATCAGGGAGCCCCCCAGCGCCAGGGCCATGCTTACCATCCCCATCGCGCGGGGACGCTTGGCGAAAAACCAGTTCGCTACCGCGGTGAGGGGCACCACGCCCACCATGGCGTTGACGGACAGCGCGCGGCCCGGAATGTACACTGCATAGAACTGCCAGGCCGCCTGGGTGAGCGGGAGCGCCAGGAACAAGCTGCCCACGATCGCCGCGCCCCCGGACATGAGGAGCCGTGGCCCGCGCCGGTCGGCCAGCCTGCCGATGATGGGCGCCAGCACGCCGCCGCCCACGGTCCCGGCGGCCAGCGCGCCGGCGACCAGGGTACGGCTCCAGCCCAAGTCCTCGGACATGGGTTTCAGCAGCACGCCCATGACCAGGTTCGTCATCCCGGAGGCCAGGAACCCGGACACGATGGACATGCCGACGATGACCCAGCCGTAGAAGAAGGGCAGGCGGGCGGCGAGCAGCGCGAGCGAGGACCGCGGTTCATCGGAGGGGCGAGGATGCATGCCGGTGTGGCTCCTGTGAGCAGGATCGGTCGGAAGCAGGGGGACTAGCCCGCTCCCGGAGCGCTCCCGTAGTATAGCACACTGCCTCCGTTGGAATGCAGATGACTTCTCTGCTCGGTGGCCTTTTCTCCCGTATGTCGTATCCTTTCCGCAGCTTATCCGGCGCACGCCACCAGGCGAGTCGGTTGCCCGCGATAAGACGAGAGCGTGCATGCGCCCACCACCGGCAGGCAGGACCGTTTCATGTTCCCGGCTGGCCGTGGGAAGCTCGTTCGTGGTGAGCCGAAGCCTGCCCTGAGCGTGTCGAAGGGCGGGCGGGAAAGCCCTGCCACTCGGCAAGATCGGAAAGGCCCTGACCGGCAGGGCGCGTCCCTGGACGAAGCCTCCCCAGGGCGGCTATAATAAAGGCACCAGCACAGGAGCGATAGCGGACGGAGGTGGATTCTGAAGGTCCGAGCGCGGTTGTTCGCGTCCTGCCGTCAGATTGTGGGGCAGAGCCAGTTGGATCTGGAGTTGCCCGCACCGGCCACCGTTGCCGACCTGATGGCGCGCCTGACCGCGGAGTATCCCTCCTTAGCGCGCTATGGTCCGCACCTGATGCTGGCCGTCAATGCCGAGTACGTGCGCCCGGACCATCCGCTCCATGACGGCGATGAGGTGGCCTTGATCCCTCCCGTCAGCGGCGGGGCCAGGTAAGGGCGGAGTGCCGGGGACTGAGGACTGACCGAGAGCTGGGGCGCAGCGCCCCAGGCAGTCCGCCATCCTCTGGAGCAAGGGGACGTTCATGTACCGTATCACCCACGAGGTCCTGGACCCGGAGGCCCTCACCCGCCAGGCCATGCAGGAGTCCAACGGCGCGGTCATCACCTTCTTGGGTGTGGTACGCCGCCAGTCCCGGGGCCGGCAGGTCATGTACCTGGAATATGAGGCCTACCCGGAGATGGCCGAGAAGAAGATGGCCGAGATCGGGGAGGAAGTCAAGGCCCGCTGGCCGATCGAGCGCCTGATCGTGGTACACCGGGTAGGACGCCTCGACGTGGGCGAGGTCAGCCTGGTGGTCGTGGTCGGCTCACCCCACCGCAAGGAGGCCTTCGAGGCCGCCCAGTACGCCGTGGACCGGATCAAAGCCGTCGTGCCCATCTGGAAGAAAGAGGTCTGGGAGGGCGGCGAGGTATGGATCGAGGGCGAGGTGTCTGCGGCAGTGCAGTTGCCCTCGGGGTAGGGGGAGGCCACCGGGTGGACCTCAGACCGCGGGGAGCGCCAGGGGGCTGGGTGAGCGGCTGCCGCGGGGCGGAAAAAGATGAGAGCCGGTCCTTCCGGCTCCCCTCCATGATGAGATGTACGGCAGGCGCTCCCGAAGAACGACAAACGATAATAGCGAACGGGCTAACGGCTGGTAGTAACCGAGCGCACCTGCTCGTAGCATCGGCTGCAATACACCGGGCGGTCGTTCTTCGGGAGGAACGGGACGGTGGCTTCGCCCCCGCACATGGCGCACGTGATTGCATGCGTCTCACGCGGAGCGCCACCAGAGCGCTCACGGCGGCGGTTGGCCCGGCAGTTCGGGCAACGCCGCGGTTCATTCATCAGACCCTTTTCCAGGTAGAATCCCTGCTCGCCTGCGGTGAAGATGAACTCCTCGTCGCAATCGCGGCAGCGCAGGGTCTTGTCCGCGAAAACCACCTATGCCCTCCTTCTTGGATACAGGGTCACGCAAGGATGCCCAGGCACGTGCTGTTGGGCATGAGTATAGTGCGCTCTCCAGGAAAAAGCAATACAGTGAACCAAGAAAATCTTCCGCCGTCTATGGGTCAGTCCGGGGAGCTAACGTACTGTCCGCGGTGCGGCCACCGCCTGGCAGAGACCCTGCTGGAGACCGAGGACCGTCCCCGGCTGGTGTGTACCTCCTGCGCCTATGTGTTCTACCAGAACCCCCGGATTGTCGCCGGGGCCATCCCCATCCAGGATGGCCGGGTCGTCCTCCTGCGCCGCGGGATCGAACCCCGCCATGGCTACTGGACCTTCCCCTCCGGCTTCATGGAGTTGGGGGAGACGGCGGAGCAGGCTGCCGTCCGCGAGGCCAAGGAGGAGACCAACCTGGAGGTCGCCATCCTGTCCCTGCTCAGCGTGTACACCCGCATCGAGGCAGGGACGGTGGCAGTGGTCTACCTGGCCCGCGTTGTCGGCGGCGCACCGCAGATCAACAAAGAGGCGCTCGAAATCGCTACCTTCTTGCCCCAGGAGATCCCCTGGGACGATCTGGCGTTTGAGAGCACACGCTGGGCACTGCGCGATTGGGTCCGCCGGTGGGGTGAGCGCTAGGGGAGACGCCTGGTGCGCGCCGAGGCTGGCGGGAGCGGAAGCAGCGGGAGGGTGCTGTGGTGTGGAGACAAACGAGTCCGAGGGGCCTCCTGCGGCGGATCGCCATCCCAGGACTCCCTACGCTGGTGAGCAAGGTGCCGGACCTGCGGGAGCCCGAGGGGCTTTCTCGGGCCATCCTCACCGTCGGCGCCGCCTTTGGCGCCTCCTACGGCCAGATGCGACGTCTGGACCAGCGTGGTCCGCTCGGGTCCCTCACCGGCCAGGTGCTCACCTACGCCGCGGTCTCGCGCCTGGTCTGGGGCCTCCTCCGGAACGGCCCCCGCTTCCGCGAGCGCTACGGGAGCCTGGCCTACCAGGAGGCGTTCTACCGCTACCTCCTCCCCGCCGCGGGGGCCATGGCCGCCAGCGTGGCCCACATCGCCACCGTTCCAGGGACGCGCACCGTCTCCCGGCTGCTGGCTGTGGCGCCGGGGCTTTACCTGCTGGCGACGGGGGTAGGGCTGCTCTCCCGCGCGGTCCGCGCCCTGGGAGTGGACACCGCGGCCGCGGTGGAGGTCTACTTCCCCGAAGAGGGACGCCTGGTCACCTGGAGCGCCTACCGCATCCTGCGCCATCCGCTGTATGCGGCGGCGGCGCGGGTGGTCGTGGGGCTGGCTTTGCTGCGGGGGAAGGTCCGGGGGCTGACCCTGGCCGCGCTGCACCTGGGCTGGCTCCATCTGTGGGCGCAGCTAGAAGAAGGCGAGCTGGAGCGGCGCTTCGGCCCGAGCTACGAGGCGTACCGGGAGCAGGTGCCGGCGGGCATCATCCCCGATTCCCTGGAGCGGGAGCGCCGCCTGCTGGCGCTCATCCGCTGGGGGGAGTACGAGACCTGACCCCCCGGCTCCCCTCCCGCTGAGAGAAGCATTCCCCCCCGGTGAGGGGACGCGCGCCGGTCACACGCCCGCCCCGGCCACAGCGGAGCGGCGGAAGTCGGGCGGCCACTGGTCCTCCGTGACGTGGAAGCACTCCGGGCCGACAACCAGCCGCTGCGGGACGCCGGGGCCTTCCCAGTAGCGCAGATACTCGTTGCGGCACTCCCGACACACCAGCGTCACCCAACGCACCGCGTAGACGCCGCCGTTCTCCGGCTGCGTGAGGATGTCCCATTGCTTGGTCTTGCCCTGGATCACGGTATCGCCTCCTTGTGTCTGGTATGGGATTGCACCCTGGAGGGGTAGGCGTCCCCTCCCGCAGGAATGCTCATTCCAGCCGGGCGCCGATGAGGTCCCGTGCCCCGCGCAGGAACTCCGCAGTAGGGACGGCCTTGCGGCCCTCCACTTGCACCCGCACCAGCCCCAGCACGCCGTCGGGGGTCTGCACCCCGACCGGCGGCTCCTCCTTCCCGACGAGGGCCACCACCCGGCCCGGCTCCCCTCCCGTGTCCCGTCCAGGGAGCGGCACGGCCTCCAGGACCTTGAGGACGCGGCCCTGCCAGTGGGTGAAGGCGCCGGGCCAGGGCTGGAAGGCCCGTACCTGGCGGGCGATCTCGACCGCGCTGCGGTTCCAGGCGATGCGGCCGTCCTCCTTGGTGATGATGTGAGTCAGGGTGGCCTGGGCCGGGTCCTGGGGCTGGGGGGTGATCTCCCCCGCCAGCCAGCGGTCCAGGGTGCGCACCAGCAGCTCTGCGCCCACCAGTGCCAGCCGCGCGGTCAGCGTGTCAGTGGTGTCGTCCAATTCGACGGGCACGCGATCCTGGGCCAGGATGGGTCCGGTGTCCATCCCGGCGTCCATGAGCATGATGGTGACGCCGGTCTCGGTGTCGCCTGCCAGGATGGTCCCGGCGATGGGCGAGGCCCCACGGTGGCGCGGCAGCAGCGAGGGGTGGACGTTGATGCAGCCGCGCGGCGGGGTGTCCAGCACCTTCTGGGGCAGGAGAAGCCCGTAGGCCGCCACCACGATCACCTCAGGCCGCAGGGCGGCCAGGTCGTCAGCAGCGCTGCCCCGGCGCAGGCTCTCGGGCTGGAACACCGGGATGCCGTGGGCGAGGGCGGTCGCCTTCACCGGGCTGGGCGTCAGCGCGCGGCCCCGGCCGGCGGGCCGGTCGGGCTGGGTGAAGACGCCGACGACCTCGTGGCCCGCCCTGATGAGCGCCTCCAGGCAGGGCACCGCGAACTCCGGCGTCCCCATGAACACGATGCGCGCCATCTCCCCCCCTCTTCTGCCCATCCCCCCAGGAC
>JACQUQ010000160.1 GCA_016210175.1 Chloroflexota bacterium
ACGTACTGGTGTACCTTCATCATGGCCTCGATGAGGTCGGCGTTGGCGGCCACATACCCGATGCGCCAGCCGGTCATGGCGTAGCTCTTGGAGAAGCCGCCCAGCAGGATGGTGCGGTCCTTCATGCCGGGCAGCGTCGCGAAGCAGGTGTGCGCTACGCCGTACACCAACTGGTCGTAGATCTCGTCCGAGACTACCAGCAGGTCGTGGCGGCGCACCACTTCGGCCACTTCGGTGAGGTCACTGGGGGCCATGACGGTGCCGGTCGGGTTGCTGGGGAAGCCCATGACCAGGGCCTTGGTCCGCTCCGTGATGTGGGCTTGCAGGGCGGCGCCGCGCAGCTTGAAATCGTCCTGCGCATGGGTGGGCACGGAGACCGGGACGCCCCCCGCCAGGACGGTGCAGGGAAGGTAAGAGACGTAGCTGGGGTCGGGGATGAGCGCCTCATCGCCGGGGTCCAGGATGGCCCGCAGGGCCAGGTCCATGCCTTCGCTGACGCCCACGGTGATGAGGAGTTCGGTGCGGGGGTCGTAGCTGAGGCCGTAGCGGCGGTGCAGGTGCCGGGCCAACTCCTCGCGCAACTCCAGGAGGCCATAGTTGGAGGTATACATGGTATACCCACGCTCGATGGCGTAGATAGCGGCCTCGCGGATGCGCCACGGAGTCACAAAATCGGGTTCGCCCACACCCAGGGAGATGACCCCGTCAAGGGAGGACAGGAGGTCAAAAAAGCGGCGAATGCCCGATGGAGGGATCTGGCGTACCCGCTGCGCGATGCGGGACCGGGTACGCTGGGCCTGGCCGACTGGTACCGCCGTATCCATGCAACCCCCTCTCTCTGGTCGGCGAGAACAAGCGAGCAAGGAACGCAGAACACCACTGAACGGATACGCTGCTGGTGCGCGGTTCCTTCGTTCCGCGTTCCCGGTTAGGGGGCGACGGGTAAGCGCTGTGGCTGCTCGTCGCCCTCCAGGATGACGCCGTCTTCCTTATAACGCTTGAGGAGAAAGTGGGTGTTCGTGCCCTGCACCGGGGCCAGGGGAGCCAGCTTGCCGGAGACGAAGGCGGAGACCTCTTGCATGGTGCGGCCGACCACCATCACCACCAGATCGAAATCGCCGGAGGCCAGGCTGACCGACCAGACCTCCGGGAAGCGCGCGATGCGCTCGGCGATGGAATCGAAGCCCACGTCCCGCTGGGGCGTGACCTTGACCTCAATGAGGGCCCAGACCTGCTCCTCTCCGGTCTTCTCCCAGTTGACCACGGTGCGGTAGCGGACGATGGTCCGGTCCGCTTCCGCGGCGCGGACGATGTCCCGGACCTCGTCGGCAGAGCGGCCGGTCATGGCCGCGATCTGTTCGGGCGTGGCACGCGCATCTTGCTCCAGGACTTGCAGCACGTCTTTCATGGTGCGCTCCTTGAGGCCGCCCAACTGCTCTGGACACATACACAATGGTATACACCAGGGATGGAGCCAAGCGTGATTCCCGGCGGGAGTCACTGTTGGTTCCAGGAATACAAAGGGTTTAGAGTATGCCAGGAGTTATTCGACTCCTGGCTTTTTGTTGAGTCCTTCCAATTCACCCTGCTCAGGGAAGCTGGAGATCCTCTGGCTGCCTGGTTCAGTTCAGGTCCGAGAGAAGTCAAGAGGCGTTACAAACCCGGTCGCCGGGTGTGCCAGTCCGCGGCCTGCTGGTAAGCGGAGAGCATCTCTTGCTACAGGCCCTCAAGGTCCTCCTGCCGCAACCCCAGGTCTTGCAGAATCTTGTGGAGTGTGCGGCTCGCAATCTCCTTGCTTGGATGGTTCCGGATGGCTGTCCTCCGGCCGGTCTCGGGATGCCACCAGATTTCATGGCTGCCACGCGCCTGCCGGTAGAGATCTACCCCAAGGCGGCGCAACTTCCGTACCAGCTCGCCATGCCTCAACTCCCCACCCTGACCACCATCTCCGCCTTAACGACGGCCTGGGACTCAGGCTCCTGTACCTCAGGCGGCAATGGCAAGCCCTTCTCCTGGCACAGTTCAATGATGACCCTTGCCACATCCTCCACATTCTCCAGGGCCTCGGCGATGGTGTTCCCTTCGGCATGGCACCCCTGAAGCTCCGGGCAAATAGCGAGGTAGCCGCCCTCTGCCAGGGGTTCAACCTCCACTTTCAAGCGGTAGCGTCTCACGGGAGGCATCACCTCCTCAGAGTGTCGGCCGTCGGGTGTGCCAGTCCGTGGCCTGCTGGTAGGCGTAGCCGATGCGCAGCAGGGTCTCCTCGCTCAGGGCCGGGCCGATGATCTGGAGGCCGATGGGCAGCCCGTCCGCAAAGCCGCCGGGGATGCTCAGCCCAGGGATGCCCGCAATGTTGACGGGGATGGTGCAGACGTCGCTGAGGTACATGGCCAGCGGGTCTTCGAGCTTCTCCCCCAGCTTGAAGGGCACCGTCGGGGCGGTCGGCGTCACCAGGGCATCGTAGCGGCGGAAGGCCTCCTCGAACTCCCGGCGGATGAGGGTGCGCACTTTCTGGGCCTTGAGGTAATAAGCGTCGTAGTAGCCGGCGGACAGGGCGTAGGTGCCCAGCATGATGCGCCGCTTGACCTCCGGCCCGAAGCCGTGCTGCCGGGTCTGCTCCATCGCCTCCCACATGGTCTCGGCCTCGGCGGAGAAGCCATATTTCACCCCATCGTAGCGGGCCAGGTTCGCCGACGCCTCCGAAGGGGCGATGATGTAGTAGACCGCCAGGGCGTAGCGGGTCGAGGGCAGGGAGACCTCCCAGTCCACGCTGGCGCCCAGGCCCTCCAGGACCCGCACCGCCTCGCGGATGGCCCCGGCTACCTCCGGGGTCACGCCCTCAGCGAAGTACTCCTTGGGCACCCCCAGACGCAGACCCTTCAGGTCCGGGATAAGCGCCTGCGTGTAGTCCGGGACCGGTGTCGGCAGGGAGGTGGCGTCCCAGGTATCGGCCCCGGCGATGGCGTTGAGCACCAGCGCCGCATCGTGGACGTCCTTGGTCATGGGGCCGATCTGGTCCAGGGAGCTGGCGAAGGCCACCAGCCCGTAGCGGCTGACCCGGCCGTAGGTGGGCTTGAGCCCGGTGATGCTACAGAAGCTTGCGGGCTGACGGATGCTCCCGCCGGTGTCAGAGCCCAGGGCGTAGAAGCCCTCGCCCGCGGCCACGCCCGCCGCGGAGCCGCCGCTGCTGCCGCCGGGCACCCGCTCCAGGTCCCAGGGGTTGCGGGTGGGGAAGAAGGCCGAGTTCTCGGTGGAGGAGCCCATCGCAAACTCGTCCATGTTGGACTTGCCCACCATCACGAACCCCGCGGCCTGGAGCCGCTGGACGACCGTCGCATCATACGGGGGCACGAAGCGCTCCAGCATCCGGGAGGAGCAGGTGGTGCGCACGCCCTTGGTGCAGATGACGTCCTTGATGATGGCTGGCACGCCGGTCAGGGGCGTCGCGTCGCCCCCGGCCCGGCGCTGGTCCGCCAGCCGGGCCTGCTCCAAAGCCAGATCCTCCGTCACCGTGACGAAGGCGCCCACCCGGCGCTCCACCTGGTGGATGCGGTCGAGCACGGCGCGGGTCACCTCGACGGCGGAAACCTCCCGTCGCCGCAGCAGGTCGGCAACTTCGTGTATGGTCAGGTCGTAGAGGCTCAGCGTTTGCTCCTCCCGCAATACCCGTTTCGCCTACAAACTTCTTGCTGCACCAACCGTTATAGTGAGGAAACGACCCGGCACCGGCGCCCTCTGCGCCCCCCCAGGGGGATGGTGGCCCAACGGTGCAGCATCCTGCGCCACGCCGGGGTCGGCCCTGGCCTGGCTCCCTGGGAAGTCCGGTAGGAGTCGGTGGTGCAGGGCGCTCCCGATTAGAACTCCAGGACGGCCCGCACCCGGAAGAAGTCGTCCTCGCGGTCCGGGGCATTGGCCAGCACGGCCTCGGGCGGGTACGAAGGGAGCACGGTATCGGGGCGCATCACGTTCTGCAAGGCGATGGCGTGGCCGGTCGGCGGCACATCCTCGGTCGCGACCTGGCGCAGGATCTCGAAGTTCTCCAGGATGTGGGAGAGTTGCTCGCGCATGCGCTCGATATCGGCCTCGGTCATGGCCACACGGGCCAGCCGGGCGATGTGCAGGACATCTTCGCGGCTCAGCGCCATCATCCACACCTCACCGGAGGAGTCGCCGCGCCCGCGTCGCGGCCGGACACAGCGCCCCCATTGTAGCAGGAATCCCGGCCAGTGTCATTACGGTCGGAGGGGGTGTGTGCCCATACGTTGTATCAGGTAGCAAACGAAGATGGACCTCTCCCCGCCCGCCTGCGGCGGGCTGCCCCTTCCCTGCGCGGGAAGGGGGCTAGGGGGTTAGGTCCTGCGCTCACCACCAAACTCCCACAACACCGGGATACACCCTGGACGGGGTCGCGGCACGTTGCGCCGTGGCCCTGGTAAGCGTACCCCACCGCGCTCGCCTTGCGTGGCAGGCGGCGGGCTGCTACCATTACCGACGGCAGGGGCCGGTCGCTGGCCGTTGGCGGCCTCCCGGCCCTGCGGCACACTCCCAGAAAGGGAACGCGCGTGCTGACCGAAGATAAAGCGATTACCCTGGGACATCCCAGCTACGTGTGGCGGTTCGGGCAGGACCGCCGGCTGAACCTGGTGCGGCGCTATGTGCCCCTGGAGGGCAAAGCCATCCTGGATATCGGCTGCGGCCTGGGCGCCTACATGACCAAGTTTCGCCAGTTCAGCGAGCGGGTCCACGGCATCGAGATTGAGCGGGAACGCGCGGTGGAGGGTGGCCGCCGCGGCGTGCCGCATATCGCCATCGCCCGCGGGGAGAACCTTCCCTATAAGGATGGCGTGTTCGATATAGTGTTCCTGCACGAAGTGCTGGAGCACGTGCAGGACGACGCCCAGACGGTGCGGGAGGCGCTGCGGGTGCTGCGGCCGGGGGGCCATGTGGTCATCTTCGTGCCCAACCGCCTGTACTTCTTCGAGACCCACGGCTTTTACCTGGGCAAGAAGTACATCTTCCGCCTGCTGCCCCTGGTGAACTGGCTGCCGGATGTCATCCGCAACCGGTTGGTGCCCCATGCCCGGGCCTACCTGGCGCGGGACCTCCGGCGGCTGTTCCAGGGCCAGCCGGCGCGGGTGGTGGTACACACCTACGTGTACCCCGGCTACGATAACATCGTCGCCCGTCGGCCGATCCTGGGGAACCTGCTCCGGCGTACCACCTACTTCGCCGAGCGCACGCCGTTGAAGGTCTTCGGGCTGTCCCACTTCCTGGTGGTGGAAAAGGTCGGGTAGGAGGACCGAACCCCCAGCCCCCTCCCCCCAGGGAAGGAAGGGGGCGGCTCCTCCCCGCTTCCCCCGTCGGGGAGCGGGGCCGGGGGAGAGAGGTCGGGGAGGCTATGGCTGCACGCTGGTATCGCTTTCGCCGCCTGCGCCAACGCACCCGGCGGCAGGCCCCGTTCACCGAAGGGGCAGCGCGCTTCTTGCTGGTGGCGGTCGTTGCCACCGCCCTGAGCCTGGTGGTGGGCACCGGCACCCTCTTCGCGGCAGCGGTGGGGGTCTACACCTACTACGCTCGCGACCTCCCCGCACCGGAGACGGTGGAGACCCGCGCCACCCCCAGCAGCACCCTCATCTACGACCGTAACGGGCGGCTCCTCTACGAGATCTTCGACCCGCGCTATGGCCGCCGCCAGTACATTCCCCTGGCGGAGATCTCGCCCTATCTGGTGCAGGCGACCATCGCCACCGAGGACCACGACTTCTATCTGAACAGCGGCATCAACCTGCGGGGAGTCACGCGGGCCTTCGTCAGCATCCTGTTCAACCTGGACGACCCGGAGGACTTCCAGGGCGGCTCCTCCATCACCCAGCAATTGGTGAAGAACGTCCTCATCCCGGAGGACGAGCGCACCCAGAAGCTGGTCTCCCGCAAGATCAAGGAGGCCATCCTGGCCCATGCGCTGACCCAGCGCTACAGCAAGAACCAGATCCTGGAGTGGTATCTGAACGAGGTCTTCTACGGCAACCTCAGCTACGGGATCGAGGCCGCAGCCCAGGCCTACTTCGGCAAGTCGGCCCGCGACCTGACCCTGGCCGAGGCCGCCATGCTGGCCGGGCTGCCCCAGGCTCCGGCCTTCCACTCGCCCCTGGTGGACCCGGCACGGGCCAAGCGGCGTCAGCAGGATGTGCTGAACCTCATGGTCCGCCAGGGCTATATCACGTCCGCCGAGGCGGAGGCGGCGGCCCAGGTTGAGCTTCAGTACCAGCCCAGCCGCATTACCATTGAGGCGCCCCACTTTGTGATGTACGTGCGGGACCTGCTGGAGCAGCGGTACGGACGCTATGCCCTCTACCGCAAGGGCCTGCGGGTCACGACCACGCTGGACCTGGACCTCCAGAACTATGCCCAGGACCTGGTGCGCAACTACATCGCCGCCAATGGCCGCCGCTTCAACGCCAACAACGCCTCCCTGGTGGCCATCGACCCCAAGACCGGGGAGATCCTGGTGATGGTGGGCAGCGCCGACTACTTCAGTGCGGACATCCAGGGCCAGGTCAACATGGCGACCGCGGAGCGACAGCCCGGCTCCACCTTCAAGCCGATCACCTACCTGACCAGCTTTCTCAAGGGATGGGGGCCGGCGACGGTCGTGGAGGATACCCCGCTCACGTATGTAGACGATCTGGGCCGGGTCTGGGAGCCGCAGAACGTGGATAAGACCTTCCGGGGCCGGGTCGCCATCCGCACCGCGCTGGCGAACTCCATGAACATCCCGGCGGTCCGGGCTATTCTCTTCGTCGGGGTGGATAACGTGCTGGACATGGCCCACCAGATGGGGATCACGACCCTCACCCGCAAGAACTGGTACGGCCCGGCCCTGACCCTGGGCGGCGGCGAGGTCAAGCTGTTGGACCTGGTGTATGCGTACACGGTGCTGGCCAATAACGGGACCATGCGCGGCCAGTTCGTCGCGCCGGAGGCCCGCAAGCCCGGCTTCCGCGAGCTGGAGCCCACCGCTATCCTCAAGGTGGAGGATATGGAGGGCAATGTGCTGAAAGAGTACGCTCCCGTGGACCGCGAGGTCGTCCCGGCCCCCTATGCCTACCTCATCACCAGCATCCTGTCCGACAACGAGGCCCGCGCCCTGCTCTTCGGCCGCAATAACCCGCTCTTCCTGCGGGACCGCCCGGCCGCGGCCAAGACCGGTACCACCGAGGACAACCGGGACAACTGGACCATCGGCTACACCCCTGATGTGGTCGCTGGGGTGTGGGTCGGCAACACCGACAACACCGAGATGTTCCGCAGCGCGCTCTCCTTCGCCACCGCGGCCACCCTCTGGCACGACTTCATGGTGAAGTTCCACGAGGGCAAGCCGGTGACCCCCTTCGAGCGCCCGCCGGGCCTGGTGGAGGTGGACGTGTGCGCCGGGTCAGGGCTGCCGGCCGGCCCCGCCTGTCCCAACAAGCGCCAGGAGATCTTCGTCCAGGGGCAGGTGCCCAAGATACGGGACAACGGCGGGACCCGGTTCGTGCTGTTCGACCGGACCACCGGCCAGCCTGCCACCCCCAATACGCCCCCAGAGCACATCGAGGAGCGGCTGATCACCGCGGTGCCGATCGAGGTGAGCGACCGCTATCCGGGGCAGGATCTCCCGCCCCAGTCCGAACTGGCCCCGGCGCTCCGGGACCGGGTCCGCATCGCATCGCCGGAGTCGGGCAGCACCGTCACGGGCCTGCTGACCATCACCGGGTCGGCGAACAGCGACCGCTTCACCGGCTACGTGCTCGAGTACGGCCCGGGGACCAATCCCACCACCTGGACGACCATCGTTGCTGCGAAGCAACCGGTGGACGATGGGGTGTTGGGCACGCTGGATACCAGCAAGCTGAGCGGGGGGGTCGCCACCCTGCGGCTGACGGTCCTGGACCAGGAGTACAGTCCCCAGGTGTTCCGGGTGATCGTGACGGTGGACGCCCCGCCCACCACGGGCGCCGCGCCCGCGGCCGGTACCCCATCGGCCACCACGACGCCGACGGCCGGGGCGACGCCTGCGCCGAGTCCCACGCCGCCCGGACCTGCGGCCAGGCCGCAGTCTCCCGCGCCCGCGAACGGCTAACCGTCTGCCCTACAAGGCGAGGAGACCTCTGGGATGGGAGCAGGGTAGGGCCTCCCATCCCGTTGTGTTGTGTTCCGGAGGGCCGATGAGGAAACCAGGAAGGCGGCGAAACCGTGCTGGCGCAGTTATTCCAGAGTTGGGCCACCGTGCTGACGCAGCCAGCGGTGGCGACCTTTGACCGGGAGCGGCCTGCGGCATCCCTGGACAAGGTGCTGGTGGCCATCCTGCTCGCCGGACTGGTGGCAGGAGTCGGCTCGGCCCTGGGGCAACTGGTACTCCTCCTCTTCCTGCCGGGCCTGGTCACCGATGGGGAGCGCGCCTTCGATCCCCTGTTCGCCGAACAGATGGCGCCCACGGCGGTAGGGATCGTGGTCGGGGTCATCGTGGCGCCCCTTGCCGCCCTGATCGGGTTCTTCGTGTGGGCCGGCGTGCTCTTCCTGGTGGCGAAGGTCCTGGGCGGCCCCGGCGACTTCGTGGCGCACAGCTACCTGCTCTCCCTGAGCGCCGCGCCGCTCACCGCCATCAACGGCGTGCTGAGCATCATCCCGTGCCTGGCGCTGCTGGCGGCCATCCCGGTCTTCATCTATCAGTTGGTGCTGACTACCCTGGCCCTGCAATCGGCCCACCGCTTCACCGTGGGGCGGGCGATAGCGGTGTGGCTCATCCCGGTGGCGGTGCTCTTCTTCCTGGGCCTGTGCTTTGCCGTCCTGATCTTTGCGCTGGTCATCGCCGCCCTGGGCGGGGGCTAGCGTCGCTCCGACGCGGTGGCACTGGTCGGTCGCCCCCGCCAGAAGCCCACCCCGGAGACGACGAAATAGGCGCCCAAGCCGAGCAGGAAGAGGCCGCAGGCGACCAGGATGCCCTGGTAGGCCAGGTCCGGGAGGAGCGTGCGCCCCGTGGCGACGACGATGGCGACGAAGGTGTACCAGCTATAGTCCGAGAGGACGTGGCCGACGTAAAACGCGCCGACCCCGGCAATCCCGTGGTGCAGCGCCCGCACGGTGTAGCCCGCGCCCACCGTGGCCCACCAGATGAGCCAGTAGGGATTGGCGATGCTGGCCAGCGCGCCTCCCAGGAGCGGCCCCAGTCCTGAACTGCCGGCGCCGCCCTCCAGCGCCGCGCGCAGGGACAGGGAGGGCGCCTCCACGACCGTGCTGATACCCATCCACACCAGGACCAGGCCCCCCAGCACGCCAATGGTGCCGGCCACCGCGCCCTGCTGCACGGCCCGGTTCAGGCCCACCACCAGGAGCAGGACGGCCAGCAGCTCCATCAGCGCGTGGCCGGTGGCGACCCACGGACCCGCCCAGAACCCGGTGCGGGCGGCTTCGGTGATGTCCACGACCAGCAGCGGGCCGGGGGTGAGCGCGCCGGAGAAGCCCACCAGCAGCGAGGTGGAGAAGATCCAGAACAGGGGCGCCAGCTTGAGCACCGGGAGACCTCCGAGGGAGAGTGGCAGGCGAGGAAGGCCCTCGTCTATTGCCGGGCCGAGACCGAGACCCGCGGCAAGGCAATGTGGGACGCCTGGAAGCTGCCGCCGACCCAGTGCGCCTCGCGGCCGATGGCAAGCACCCCTTTGAACGCCTCGTACACGTTGCCCGCGACCATCGTGTTCTTCACCCGGCCCACGATCTCGCCGTGCTCGATCTTGTAGCCCAGCAGCACGTTGCCGCCGAACTCGCCGCCCAGGACGTTGCCCTGGCCGGTGCCCAGCATCCGCTCCACCACCAGCCCCTCCTCGATCCCGGCCACCATGTCTTCAAAGCTGGTGTCGCCGGCCGCGATGCGGACGACGCTGAGGCCGGGCGTGGGCAGGCTGCCCAGGCCGCGGGCGGCGCTGCCCGGGGTGTGTGCGCCCGCCAGCCCCGCGGTCTGGAGGTCGTAGACAAAGCTGGCGACCACCCCATCCTCGACCAGCGGCAGGCGGCGCGTCGGGACGCCCTCATCGTCGAAGGCGCGACTGCCGGGCCGGTAGTCCAGGGTCGGCTCGTCCCACACGGAGAGACGCCGGTCGAGCACCTGCTGGCCCAGGCGCCCGCCCAGGGGTGAGGCCCCCTGGAGCACGGTGCGCCCGTTCAGGGCGACGCTCAGGGGCAGGAGCAGCACTCCCCCCAGGCCCCGCGGCGTGAAGATGACCGGCAGGTGTCCGGTGGGCGCCTCCACGATGCGCTGGGCCAGTTCCAACTGGCGGATAGTCTCCTCCGCCACGGGCGTCCAGTCCAGGATAGGGTGGCAGGAGCTCTGGTGGTCGCCCACGAAGAGCATGTCCGTGTCCCGGATCAGGGTGCCCTCGACGTTGATGCCGAAGGTGGTCTTGCGAGAGCCTACGTCGTTGCCGCGGGAGTTGAGGATGCGGACCGCGCTGACACGCCGCCACACGTTCCCCTCGCACTGCACCTCGGGCGCGTACTCGCGGATGCGGTCGATGAGGCCCTGACCAAGCTGGACCATCGCCTCCACGGAGGCGTGCTCCACGGTCGGGTCGTAGACCTCCACCGCGGGGTAGTCGCCCCGCGCGGGGAGGTCGAACTTGGCCTCGGCCCCGAACTGGGCCAGCTCTACCGCCATGTCCACCAGCTCCTCCAGCCGGTCGGTGCGGGTAGTGGCGGCGAAGCCGATGCGCCCGACCTTGACGACGCGCAGGGCCACGCCGCTGCTGTGGCGGGTCATCAGGGACTTGAGGCGGTTGGCCTCGAACTGGACCGGCGTCTCTTCCGAGGTGACGCTGTAGACCTCGGCCTGCTGCGCCTGGCGGCGGGCCAGGTCCAGGAGTTGTTCGACACGTTGTTCCACCCTTGCCTCCCACTCGTGGATATCCGTCGAATTCACCGTCACAGTGAGGTAAAAACGGTTAGAAACTTCTTCCGGCATAACGGATTGCAGCACCCAAGAGAGGTGCTAAAACCGCAGCCCACGCATTCGGCACTTGCCCATCAGCAGTTCCCTTAGGCAAGCTCAGCACGGGGCAATCGAACTCGTAGGCTCCGTCCTCAGCTATACCAACTGTCAAGAGTGGAACCTCATACCGATGGCATAGCTCGCGAATTCTCTCGTCGCGTGCCATGACGGTAGGATTTTGACGATGCGAGTCGTGGAGGTCCAGCTTGACGGGAAGGATAACTGCGCCCTCTGGGTCAGCATCGAAGCTCTGCGTAATCACAGCATCAATTTCAGTCCCTAGCAGGCGCTGTTCTTCAGCGGAAAGGCCCGACTTGTAGCCAATAACCCGTGAGAGTGGAACCTGATGATGACACTCAATCCGATAGCTGGGGCTGAGTATCTGTACTGCTTCCCTGAGTACACGTTCACTGTAACTTTGTACGTAAGATCCCTGGGAGAAACTAACGTTCCTCTCAGACCATGCGAGTGGCGCGGCTAGGACCTTAAAAAGACTACCAGTTCTTTCTTCGACTTGTAGGGTGGTGCCGCCATGAGTACCGCGCAACACATATCGGTTCTGCTCCTGCGTTATCGACACCCAAAGTATACCACTATCGTCATATAACTGTCGCATCGGTGCGGAAATAGTATCAGTCTCAATGACCATACAAGGTTTCTTGTCGGGATCGGCTTCCTTTGCCAGTACAGCTAGGCACAGCTGAAAGAACTCAGGTATATATTGGTCTTGAGGAAGCTGAAATTGGCGCAAAATATGCCTTCGCGTCGGCCTCAAGAGGATAGTATATCCTGAAAATTGCCTGGCGGCTGCCACGGCTCTTCTATCGACATCGTGGATGAGCCAGAGATTAGGTTGGTATGCCATGTTCTGCCTCGCTTCCTGTAGATCGAGCTCCAGTTGTACTGGGTGAAAACTATAGCTCCCCTGGCTCAAGACGTCGTGCGCCGTGGAAGACAGTCAAGATATACACTTCGTTCTCGGTTACCTGGTAAATGATTCGGTAACTTTGAACGAAGATCTCGCGGAAGTCGTCACTATTCGTTTCTGGTACCATGCGCCCAGAGCGAGGGAAGTCGGCGAGGCGCTCGGTCGTGCGGAAGGCTTGTTCTCGGAGCCGCTGGGCGGCTTCGGGACGGTCTCGGCTCATGAACAGACAGGCTACCTCGAGGTCGCGCAGCGCGTGCTCACTCCAGATTACAGTTGCCACTGCGACGCACGCCGACGTGCCTCCTCCTGTGAAACCGTGCGTCCAGCTTCGACATCGGCGAGCCCGCGCTCAATCTTGTAGAGCAAATAAAGGCGGTCCAGAGCGTCTTCGATGGTGGCACCTTCGGGCAGCGTTTCCATCGCCTTGATGATTTGATCCTTGGTAATCACCTGTCCTCCTTCTGGAACATGGATTGCTGCTATCGTCCTCCCGAGAGGTGTCTGTGGATGCGAATGCGCAGATCGCTGTTGGATCGTTATCCTCCTCCGAACCCGCGCCGGGCAAGGTACTGTCGCACTTCCTCCTGGGGAACTATCTAACCGGCATCTGCCTGGGCCATACCATACTCGACCTTCTGGAGGAAACGCAGACAGTCCAAAGCATCCTCGATGGTGGCGTCGTCGGGGAGTTGCTCCAGCGCCGTGAGCATGTCGTTCTTGCAGATGGGTCGGTCGGGTTTCCCCCGCATCTCCTGCTTGGCCTCTTCTTCCCGCAACCGCTGGTGGAGCCAGAGCCACATGAGGGCCGGCCTGGGAATACGCTTCGCCTGTGCCAGCTTTTCGATACGCTCAAGCATGTCTTGGCGCATCCTCAGCAAGACGCGCTTCATCGGTGTGAGGGGGGCGAACGTGAACTCCTCCTCCACCGGCTCAAGCTGGTCCCAGATCTCCCCCAAGCTGTGCGTCTCATAGAACTCAGCAGCCTCTTCGTCAGTCATGTGCTCAGGAATCTCGTCGAGGGATTTTACGGGGATCAGCTTTCTTTTCGCCTTTGCCATGTTAGCGCCTTCTTTTCCGTCGATAACGACGGAGTTCAGTTCGATTCATCGGCCGTACGGTAACCACCCGCACCAGGGACCGAGAACGCCTCACAAAATGATGGTCAAGCGCCGGCCACCCATCGTTTCGCCCAGCGCTATAGGACGGCCGTCTCTCCCCCTGCCGAAGAGTTGTCTGCTGAGAAAGACCTCTTCGACTTCCTCAGGTTCTACCCCATGCCTGGCAATGTGCTCGATATTGTCATCATCCCAGTCGAACTCATAATAGCGCGAGGCCACTCCATTACCGTCCCCCTACCAAACACCGGCTAATACGAATGTGGGGGCTGCCGTTGGACACCGGGAGCGGCGATTGGCCGTGCTTGCCGCAGCCGCCGCCCTGGTTCATATCCAGGTCGTTGCCGATCGCGTCCACCCGCTGGAGGGTGTCAAACACGTTGCCGGTCAGCACCACGGGGCGCAGCATCTCCGCTACCTTCCCGTTGCGGATCATGTAGGCCTCGCCCGCGGAGAAGGTGAACATCTCCATGCTGGTCTGCCCGCCGTACCAGTTGCGGGCGTACACCCCCTCCTGGATATCGGCAATCATGTCCGCGAAGGAAGTCGTGCCCGGCTCGATGAAGGTGTTGGTCATGCGGACGATAGGCGGGAAGCGGTAGTCAATGGCCCGCGCGTTGCCGGTGGGCTGCTCGCCCATCTTGCCCGCGGTCTCCCGGGAGTGCAGGCGGCCTACCAGGACGCCCTCGCGGATGAGGTCGCTGCGGCGGGTGGGCGTGCCCTCATCGTCGTACCGGAAGCTCCCCCGCAGGCCGGGCACGGCGGCGCCGTCCACGATGTTCAGGATGGCCGGGCCGAAGCGCTTGCCCAGCACCATGATCTCCCGCATGCGCGGGTTCTCGTACACGAAGTCCGACTCGGACAGGTGGCCGAAGGCCTCATGGCAGAACACCCCCGCCAGGATGGGGTCCAGCACGACCACGTACTCCCCGCCCTGCACCGCGGGCGCGGACAGCAACTCCACGGCCCGGTTGGCGGCCTCTTGCACCGCCTGGTGCTGCTGTTCCACGAACCCGTAGTCTCCCAGGCGGCCAACGCTGAAGCCCGCCTGCTGCACGTCGCCATCGTGCCGGGCCACCGCACTGACGCGCAGAGTCACGTCCACCTTGCTCTGGTCGAGGTAACTGCCTTCGGTGCTGGCGAAGATGACGCTCTTCCAGGTGTCCGCGTAGCCGATGACCGAGGTCTGGATCTTGGGCGTGGTCCAGATGAGGTCGTTGTACTCGTCCAGCACCCGCTTCTTGTCAGCCAAGGGCACACCCCTGGGATCCTTCTGGATAAAGGGCGTGACCACGTCCACCACGGCGGGCACCGGGGCAAGCTGGCTGCGCTCGGTCCCGGCAACGCGGGCCTGGCTGACCGCGGCCTCCACCTTGCTGCGCAGGTCGCTCAGGTCGTTGAAGCTGACGAAGCCCCAGGCGCCGCGATAGAGGGCGCGCACGTTGCCACCCAGGTTGGTGGTCCGCCCGATGTCCTCCAGGTCCCGCCCGCGGTAAGCGATGCGGGTAGCGGCGTTCTCCTCAATGCGGACCTCGACATAGTCGGCAGTATGGCCCCGCAGGGCGGCCTCGATCTCCTCACGTGCGATAGGTTGCTGCATAGCTCCCCCACATCCTCAGACAGCGCTGATGCTGGTACACTCCCCTACCTTGCATTATGGAGCATGGGTCTGCCGCGGGCAAGGGAAACCACTGATGGAGGGCATGGCGCGCGGTGGCGGCGGCGCTGCCACGGCGACGCTTGCGAGGCGCAAGGGGCTGTGCTATTATCCGCCTGGCTTCGTGCCCTCGCCTACGGAGCAGGGCGCTGGAGCCAGAAACGGGCGGGCCGGACTTCCGCACCATGCCCCAGCGTCTGTTACCTCCGGTGGTGGTGCCGGTAGCCTCGGTACGGTTCCCGTAACGGAATGATGGCATGCAACAGCCCCTGCGCGGCCTCCCCAGCGTTGACCGGGTGCTCTCGGACCCCCAGGTCCGGGTCGCCCTCGCGTCGCTCCGCCGGGACATTGTGGTGGACATGGTACGCCAGCGCCTGGACCGCGCGCGCCAGGAGATGGTGGCTGGGGGCGCGCCGCCCGCCTTCGAGAACCTGGTCGGGCTGGTGCTGGCCGACCTCGCCCTGCTGAGCCGTCCATCGCTGCGGCCGGTCATCAATGCCACAGGGGTAGTGCTCCACACCAACCTGGGCCGGGCGCCCTTGAGCCAGGAGGCCGCCGCGGCGGCGCAGGACGCGGCGCTGCGCTACTCCAACCTGGAGTTCGAGCTGGACTCGGGCGAGCGTGGCTCTCGCCTGAGCCATATCGAGACCCTGCTGTGCCGCCTCACCGGGGCGGAGGCGGCCCTGGTGGTAAACAACAACGCCTCGGCGGTGCTCCTGGGGCTGACCGCGCTGGCCCAGGGGTGGGAGGTCGTCGTCTCCCGCAGCCAGGCGGTGGAGATCGGCGGGGGCTTCCGCATCCCCGACGTGCTACGTCAGAGCGGGGCGCAGCTGGTGGAGGTGGGAACCACCAACCGCACCTACCTCGCCGATTACGAGGCCGCCATCACCGGCCAGACCGCGGCCCTGCTGCGGGTCCACCCCAGCAACTTCAAGATCGTGGGCTTCACCGAGAGCGTCCCATTGGAGCAGATGGTCCGCCTGGCCCATGAGCGCCATCTCATCGTCCTGGATGACCTGGGGAGCGGCTGCCTGCTGGACACCGCGGCCTACGGCCTGGACCACGAGCCGATGGTCCAGGAGAGCGTGGCCGCCGGCGCGGACCTCATTTTCTTCTCAGGCGACAAACTCCTGGGGGGGCCGCAGGCCGGTCTGGTGGTCGGCCGGGCGGACCTGGTGCGCCGCCTGCGCCGCCACCCCCTGGCGCGGGCCGTGCGCATCGACAAGATGAGTCTGGCGGCGCTGGCCGTCACCCTGCTGCACTACCTCCGGGGGGAAGCGCTGAGCGCCATCCCCATCTGGCGGATGATCGCCCGGCCCCTGGCGTCTTTGGAGGAGCAGGCACGCGGTTGGGCCGCCCGATTGGGGGCGGAGGCGACCGTCGTCGAAGGGGAGTCCTACGTGGGCGGCGGCAGCTTGCCCGGCTCCACCCTACCGACCCGCCTGGTGGCCGTGGCGCCGCGGGTACCTGCTGGTGGGTCGTCGGGGGCCGCGGCCCAGCACCTGGCGGCCCGGTTGCGCCTGGGCGATCCTCCCATCGTAGCCCGCATCGAGCGCGACCGTCTCCTCCTGGACCCCCGGACGGTGCTCCCGGATGAGGAGACCCCGCTGCTGAACCGCCTGAGCGAAGCCCTCCATGCCACGCCCGCCTGACTTCCGGGTTTTTCGTAGGTGGAACGCCGCCGCCGTACGCCTGCTCATGATTCGACAGGCGCACCATGAGCGGGGCCGCTCCGCCTGTCCTGAGCGGGCCATACCCGCTCATGCTGAGCAGGCTTCATCCGCTCATCCTGAGCTTGTCGAAGGACGAGCGGATGAGACCCCACAGGGCCACGCGTTTCCCTCCCCTGCCGCTCACGCCGACCTCCTGCTCGCGGCCCTGCTGGCCGTCGCCTTCACCGCCCTGGCGGCTGCGCTCCTCTTCCTGCTGCCGCGCCCGGCCATCAAGTACGACGCCGTGGAGTACCAGTTGCTGGCCGAGTCCCTGGCCCGCGGCGACGGCTTCCGCCTCCGCCCCGACGACTTCCCCACAGCGTACCGCCCGCCCCTGTACCCGGCGCTGCTGGCCCTGGCCTTCCTGCTGTTCGGCGCTTCAGTGGATGTGGCCTATGGGCTGCAAGCCGCGCTGCACGGCCTCACGGTCGGCGTGGTCTACCTGCTGGGCCGGGAGTTCCTGGCGCGGCGCTTTGCGCTGGGCGCCGCCGTGCTCACCGGGCTCTCGGTGGGGCTGACCTGCCTGGTGGGCTTCCTCATGACCGAGACCCTCCAGACCCTCCTGGTCGCCGCGGGCGCGCTGGCGCTGGTCCGCTGGGAGCGGGGATGGTCGTGGCACTGGGCGGCCGCGGCCGGCCTCCTGTGGGGCCTGGCGCTCCTGGCCAAGGGCACCAACGCCGCCCTGCTGGGGCTGTGGCTGGCGGCGCTGCTGGCTCTCCGGTGGCGGGCGTGGCGGCGCTGGGCGTTGGGCGTTGCCCTCCTGGGCGGCGTGCTGGTCCTGACGCTGCTGCCCTGGACGGTCCGCAACACGCTGCGGTTCGGCCAGCCGGCGCTGGTCTCTACCAACATCGGCATTCAGGTCTACGTGGCGACCCTGGATCCCCTGACCTTCGACCGCAGCGACCCCCGCATGATGCGTGTGGTGAACGAGGCGCGGGCCCTGGGGCTGAACGAGGCCGCGACCGACCGCCTGTTCCTGCGGTATGGCCTGGAGCGCCTGGCGGCGGACCCGTGGACCCACCTGGCGCGAGCTGCCCGCAACGCCCTGCGCCTCTGGGAACTGCCCCCGCGGGACGCCCTGGAGTACCTGAAGCCCACGGTAATGTACAACGACCTGCCGGAGTACCGGGCCCTGGTGTGGCTCCATTACCTGACCCTGGCCCTGGCCCTGGCGGGCCTGGCGCTGGCGTGGCGGCGGCGGGAAACGACGCTGCTGGCGCTCTGGAC
>JACQUQ010000162.1 GCA_016210175.1 Chloroflexota bacterium
GGCAGGTGGGGAGGTGGAGGCGGTGCGGCGGGCGAAGGAGGCGCTGGAGGGGGCGCTGGTGCGGGTGGGGGAGGCGGTGTACGGAGCGGGGGCAGCGGGTGCTGGCCCTGGAGGCGGGCCGGGGCAGGGTGGCCCGGAGGGAGGCCGCGGGCCGCAGGAGGGCACCGTCGAGGGCGAGTTCCGCGAGGTGTAAGCCCGGCGCGAGCGGCGCACCGGTGCCCTTCCGACGCCTCCAGGAAACAAGGGCGGGCCGCAGGAATCCCTGCGGCCCGCAGCGCGTGTGCCTCTTGTGGAGGAACTATGGCTTGGGCTGACCGACCTGGCCGGTGGTGGCGGCCTGGGGAGCGCTGCCCGCGCCAGAGACGCCAGGGCTGATGAAGCTCCAGGTGGAAGACCAGGCGACTGCCGCCGGGTTATCCCCGCTCCAGGGCCGTACCCGCCAGTAGTAGGTTACGCCAGGGTACAGCGGGAACGCGCTGGGGACCGTGTAGCTATTGGGCGGCGTGGTCAGCCCGCCGTGGCGCACCTCCCAGTAGACCATCGCGGTCGCACGCAAGGGATCGGTAACAAAATTGGGGTCCCGGCTGACCTGGACCTCGTAGTAGAAGTTTGCCGGCTGCGCATCGCCCCAGACCAGCGTGGGCGCCAGGCTGGAGGCCACGCGGCCCTGGTCGGGGCTCACCGGGCGCGCTGTCGCACCCGAAGGTATCGGCGTGCGGAAGCTCCACGTCTCCGACCAGGCGCTCCAGGACGGATGGTCAGCAGGGAGGGGACCTGTCTGGTTGGTGGCGCGCACCCGCCAGTAGTAGGTCGTCCCTGGCAGCATGCCGTACCAGGCTGGTGGCGCTGGAAGGGTCATCTCGCTGGTGGCTGGCCGCACCAGGGTGATGGCCGCGTTGGGGTTGTAGGAAGGGATCAGGACCAACTCAAGCTGCTGCGCTCCCGGTGGCAGCCGGAAGGCCAGGGTGGGGTTGATGCGGTCGAGTGTGGTGCCGTTGACGGGCGCCGCCAGCGCGACGTGGGAAGCGGTCGCCCAGGAGGGCGGTGCCCCCGTGGTGCTGAAACGCCACTCGCCCGTCCATTGAGTCCACGTGTAAGGGCTCTGGCCGGGCGACAGCGGGTTGGACCGTATCCGCCAGCGGTAGGTAGCGCCGGGGTTCAGGGGAGCGAGCGGCACAAAGCTGTCAATACCGGGCGCCAGGATGACATCGACCGCCGGGACCTCGCCCCCGACGCGTTGCACGAGCAGGTGCGTATACCCACTCCCGGTCCAGCGGAAGTTCGGGGTCAGGATATCAACGGTCCAGCCATCGGGTGGCCAGGCCAGGGATGGCGACTGGGCCGTGGCTGTCGCCAGGGGGAACAGGGCTGCCGCCAGCAGGACGACCAGCGCCACTGCGCTTACGACAGGTCGGTGGGCCGCGACGCGCTGCGCTAGCGCCACCCACCAAAACCGAGAAGAACGTGGTGGCATCGCGCACCTCATTCCCTGGGGGCCGCGAAGGCCTGCTCTCGGGCAGAAATTGCCCGTCGCTACGAATGATTTGGTGCTAGTATAACATACCATCCGCCGTCGTCAATACCGGCGGAGCGATTCCGCTCCTCTTTAGATACTATGCAAAGCCACGCGAGGCCCACTCCACCTTGCCGCGCAGGCACCGTCTGAGCTAGGGCACCTCGAAGCGCGCTACCTCTCGTTCCTCGCCGCGCCTGGTCAGGCTGCCGTATACGGTGTGCGCCCCGGTAGGGAGGAGGATACGCACGGCCAGGTGCAGCCGCAGCGGTGCGTCGCCGCAGTCCCGGTAGTAGGTAACTGCCACCCGGTACCGGCCGCGGGGCGCGCTCCCCTGCGGCCAGAAGACGTTTTCCGGGCGGCCCATCTGGAAGTTCCCGCAGTGGGTGTCCCGGTCCAGCCGGCCGCCGCTGCGGGCGCTGGGGTTCCCAAACCAGACGGTCTCCCCGGCGGGGTCAGTGACCGCGAGGTCCAGGTCGGCAGGGCCAGCCCAGGCCAGCGTCACCTGTACCTCGCCGGTGCTCACCGCGGCCAGGGAGGGGCCGGCGCAGGGCGCTCGCCCCGGCGTCCACTCCCCCTGGCCGGGGTCTACCTCCACGGGGAGGTCCTGCCAGGCCCGGAGGGCTACGGGGTTGCCGGGCCAGGGCGTCCACGCTGTGCCCTGGGGAGAAAAGCGGGTCAGCAGCAGGCGGTAGCTCCCCTGGGGAAGCACCCAGCTTGCTGCACTGGGCCATCCTCCCGTCCCGGCAGGAGCGGCCAGCACGCCCAGCGTCTGTTCGTTCCAAGCCCCGTACAGAACGTTTGCCCCGATCTGGGACGATCCGGCCTCGATGCACGCGGCCAGCCACACCTCGGAGCCGGGGCCGGCCTGGTTGCGCAGGAGCACCTTCCCCGGACCCCGCAGCCGCATGCTCTGGGCGGTCTCCGGCGGGGCAACCACCGCGAGGTAGGTGCTGAACTGGTAGACCGTGGCGGTGATGGCGCTCTGTTGGCTCTCCACCTCACCGCCCAGGTTGACCCACGAGCCTGTTGCCAGGTCATAGCGGTAGAGGGTCGCCAGACCGTTCGGGGTGCCGGGTGGCACTGGCAACTGGATGCGCACCGGACGTTCCAGGGGCACCCCGGCCGGGCCGAAGGTGTAGGCGAACCCGAACGCGGCTGCGCCCCCCTGGGATGCCTCCGGCGGCAGGCTCACGGGGAGCGTCGTGTTGCGCTCGATACTGAAGACGATGGCGCCGGGGTTGCCGGCCGCGTCCAGGGCTACGGCCCCCGGCGGCACGGTGAGCGCCACCCCCAGGGTGTTGGCAATGACCACCGGCTCCCGGGCCGTGGAGGACACCCGTCCCAGCGCCCCTGTGGTTCCGGTGCGGAAACTGGCGGGAGGCGACCAGGGCACCGGTGTTCCATCTCCCTGTACTCGCGGCCGCACCCGCCAGTAGTACACCTGCCCTTCCTCCAGCGGAAAGGCTTCGGGCACCCGGTAGCTGCGGGGCGGGTCCGTTACCCCCCCGTGGCGCAGCTCCCAGTACACCGCGGCCGTGGCCCGCTGGGGGTCGGTGGTGAAGGTGGGGTCCTTGCTCAGTTGCACCTCGTAGTACCAGGCGTTGGGGTTGGCCTCCTGCCAGCGCAGCAGCGGGGTGAAATCGGGCACCTGTACCCCGCCCACCGGGGCCTCCAGGGTGATGCTCGCGCTGGAGACCGGGGGGGTGCGGAAGCGCCGGGGCTCCGACCACGGCCCCCAGGAGGGATCGGCGGGGCCGATGGCGGTGGGGGCGGCGCTGGCCCGCACCCGCCAGGAGTACGTCAGGTCGGGGAGCAGGCCGTACCAGTGGGGCGGCGCCGGCAGAGTGTACCAGCCCGCCGCGGCGCGGATGAGGTCCAGACCGGGGCCGTCATTGTTGGCCGGGACCACCTGGAGCTGGTACTGGGTGGTGCCGGGCGGGAGGTTCCAGGCCACCGTCGGCGTGAAGTCGGGGACGACCGTGCCATCCGGCGGGCTGGTGGGCACCGGCGCCGCCGGGGCCGCCAGGGAAACCGAGGCATGTGGCAACAAGGCCACCAGGAGACTGAACAGGACCAGGAGTGTAACAGGCTGCACGAGGGCTATTCTCCTGGGGTGGCCTGAGCCGTCAGCGTGGTGATGATGTGGTAGACGCGTTGCATCTCCCGGTCGTAGCGGTCGGGGAACTCATACGGCCGTATCCGCACACCCCCGAAGGCGTCGATGATCTCCTGGTGGTCGTCCACGCAGAAGTCGGGCGTCACGGGCACGCCCAGGCGGCCCAGCCAGTGGTGGTGGTCGGCCAGGGGCTTGGTATAACACCCGCTCACATAGGGGCGCAGCCCGTGCCGGTCCACCACTTCCCAGCGCACGCCCATGCCGGACCAGATGTAGATGGTGTGGCCGTCGGCCTTGATCTGCTCGAAGACCTCGCGCACGTGCGGTCGCAGGCTGCCATCGTAGCCGATGAGGGTATAGTCCACATCGAAGAAGATATTGAGGCCCATCGCTGCTTACTCGTTCCTTCCCGGCGTGTCCATCGTGCGCGTGTGTTCACAGAAGATCTGATAGACCCGCTTCATCTCCTGGTCGTCGCGGTCGTAGGGCGCGCCGTCGTAGCGCTGCACGCAGACGCCCCCAAAGGCCTGCACGATGCCATAATGGTCATCCACCACGAAGTCCGGCACCATCGGCACACCCAGCCGCGGCAAGGCATTGTGGTAGTCCCAGCGCGGTTTGAGGTAGCACCCGCTGACCAGATGGTGCAGCTTGTGTTGCTCGACCACTTCGGTGCGGATGCCGGTGCCCGACCAGAGGTAGATGGTGTGGCCGTCGGCCTTGATCTGCTCGAAGACCTCGCGCACGAAGGGCCGCAGGTCTCCGGCATAGCCGATGATCGTATAATCGACATCAAAGAAAATGTTCATACGCTCTCAAACATGCTCCGTTCTCGACGATGGTTCCCGGCTTCACACTGCGGGCGTACCGGCGCTCCTGGCAGACACCGGCTCCGCCGGGTGTCGCTCGCTGGCCGACAGGCTACGCACGCGCTTACTCCTGCCGCAGGGATGGCTCTGATGCTGCTTCTACCGAGAGCAGGACCACCGCGAGCACGGCCAACGCGATGCCGAGCAACTTCTTGGGCGTGATGGTCTCCTGCAAGAACAGCCAGCTCAAGAACATGGTAACCGGAGGATAGAGCGACGTTACCGTCACCACGACGGCGATGTTCCCGGTGCTTATCGCATAGATATAGGCGACTCCCCCAAACCCGGCAGCAAGCGCACCAAGAAGGGCGAACACCACACCGTGAGGGTGCAACTCCGGCCTAAAGTGAACGGATGCCAGGAGGCCAAGGGAAATCATGAAGCTTACTGGTCCAACGAACATCGCAACGCTCTTGGGGTCCATGTAGGACGTAGCGATTTTATCAAATAACCCCCAGCATCCCCAGAGCAGCAACGCAATCAGCGAAAACGTGAACCACGCGTGCATGAAGCCTTCCACGCTGTTCTGTGGTACCGCAGACGCGCCGCGGCGCGCCCCCGGCACCCAATGGCGCCCAACCCGGCGGGATCACCAACACCCGCAGGACTGAACGGACCGCGGTACGCCCAGGTTGCGCACGCCCCGCCGGTCACGGCGCTACCCTTCCAGGGCCCGCCGGTGCTCCCTGACGACCTCCGGCGGGCAGAGGCGGAGGAACAGCCAGCCGCCCACCGCCAGCACTACCACATCGTCGAGCTGTCCAAGGAACGGAATGACGTCCGGAATGGGGTCCAGGGGCTTCGCCAGGTAGAACACCATCAGCGGCAGCAGCGCCTTGGCGTACCAGGGCACGCGCCGGTCCCGAAACAGGCGCCAGAAAAGCCGCAGCCGCTTGAACGAGAGGAACCGGAAGAGCGCGGGAAGGCAATACATAGGTGCTGCGCGGTCCTTCGCATTGGTGGGATACGGGAGGGGGCCAGTGACCCCTCCTCAGACGGTGAGCATGCGATACAGGGTGGGCAGGCGGCTGGGCAGCTCCGTAATATCCTCCACGACCTCGTAGCCCATATCCGCACACATGGTCTTGAGGTAATCGTGCCCGGCCTGGTCCACCGTCAGGCAGAAGGGAAGAATGTTATGGCGCTTGGCCTCCAGCAGGGCCATCTTGGTATCGTGGATGGCGTATTCCTTCTCGGTGCGGTCCCGGCCGTAGTTGTGGTCCTGGGGGCGGCCATCGCTGAGCAGGATGAGGA
>JACQUQ010000168.1 GCA_016210175.1 Chloroflexota bacterium
CGAGCACGCTGCCGCCGACCCCGACGCAGTATATCCCGCCCCCGACCTTGACCCCAACCCGGACCGCTACCCCTACCCCGACACCGCGGAGCCCGTCGGGAACGCCCACTCGCGTGGGACCAGCGTCAACGGGCACCCCCTCGTCACGGCTGGGGACGCCCACGCCGGGGCGGTCCCTGGTGGGGACGCCCACCGCATCGACCGGGACCCCGGCGGCCGCTCCGACCCCGACACACGCGCTGACGCCCGACGGTGACCACCCGCCCAGCCCGACGCCCGCCTCCTCGCCCGGTGTATCAGGCCCCGGCCGCTGGCACTAGGGCGGTTGGCAAAGCATCGATAATGCACAAAGATGCGCCATATTTGTCATGCTGAGCGGAGCGAAGCACCCGTAGCCCCCTTGGGCTTGGGGCACGAGGAGGACGGATGCTTCGGCCTGCGGGCCTCAGCATGGCACCATGCGCGCCTGGCATAGCTCCAAGGCACACACACGGCCTAGTGCCCTGTCAATCCTCCGTTGATGGGTTCCACCCCGCCGCCCTGAAGGGCGGGCCCGCCGTTCACGGCGGCGGTCTCACCCATCAGTTCACGGCTGACAGAACACTAGCCATGCCGTAGGGTGTCAATGGCTGCCTGCTGCGCGGCGAAGAGGTCGCGGATGCCTTTATGGGCAAGGTCCAGGATCTGGTCCATGGAGGCTCGGCTAAAGGGTTTGCCTTCCGCGGTGCCCTGGAGTTCGACGTACTCGTCCCGGTCGGTCATGACCACGTTGAAATCGACCTCGGCCCGGGAGTCCTCGTCGTAGCACAGGTCCAGCAGCGCCTGCTCGTTCACGACGCCGACGCTCACTGCGGCCACGGCCGAGCGCAGCGGGATCTGCTCCAGGACCCCGGTATCCACCAGACGTTGAAACGCCTGGTACAGGGCCACGTAGGCCGCGGTAATGGCGGCAGTGCGGGTGCCGCCGTCGGCCTGGAGCACATCGCAATCTACCAGCACGGTGCGCTCGCCCACCAGGCCCAGGTCGGTCACGGCCCGCAGGGCGCGCCCGATGAGCCGCTGGATCTCCTGGCTGCGGCCGCTCACCCGTCCTTGGGCCGCTTCTCGGGGCGTCCGGGTGAGAGTGGAGCGGGGCAGCATCCCGTATTCGGCAGTAATCCAGCCGGTGCCCTTGCCCCGGAGAAAGTTGGGAAGCCGCTCCTCCACCGTCACGGCGCAGGCAACCCGCGTCATCCCCATCGCGATCAGCGCCGAGCCTTCGGCATACTCGAAGTATCCCGGAGTAATCCGTACCGGACGTAACTCATCGGGAGCCCGGCCGTCTACCCTGTTCCCCATTTTCCTCCCTTATGCCTGGTGGTGCGGGCGACACAGTGTTCCTTCCGCACCTCCCCGCCAGTTCGCCGCCAGTATAGCACCTTCCCTACCCGTGGGCAACGCGCCCTGGCCCCGCCGGGAGTCAGGTGCGTTCTCACGGGGAAGGGGGAGCCATTTGACAGTCCGGGGGGCGACCGGGATAATGGGGCCGTTGCGACGAAAGGAGGGACACCGCCGGTTACGACGGGCTACCACTATGCACCTGCCAACGCGCCTCAGTTCCTGTGCTGTGCTCCTCAGTGTCCTGTGCCTGGCGCTCCTGACGGCCTGTGTCGCCGACTCCGGCGCAGGCGATGCCGCCACAGCTTCCGCCACCACCTCGCCAGTGCCTACCGCAGCGCTCACCTCCACGGCGACCAGCCTCCCGGCGCGCACGGCCACCACTCCCCCGGCGCCTACGGCGACCACTCCCCCGGCGCCCACGGCGACGGCCCGGCCCGGCGCCAGTGTCCCGCCCACCAGCGGCTACCCCCCCGAGGTGGTGCAGGGCGACCCCAGCACGCCGCTGGTGGCCCTCACGTTCGATTCGGGGAGCGTCGCCGGGGAGACGGCCAAGGTCCTGGATATCCTGGCCCGCCATCGAGTGCGGACCAGTTGGTTCATCACCGGCAAGTTCGCGGAGCAGAACCTTGCTCTGGTGCGCCGCGCGGCCCAGGAGGGACACGAGGTGTTCAACCACAGCTACTCCCACCCCGACCTGACGACCCTCTCCGATGCCCAGATTGTCGAGGAGATGACCAAGGCGGAGGAGATCCTCAGGGGCATCACCGGCACGTCCAGCAAACCCTTCATGCGGATGCCCTTCGGCGCCCGCAATCCGCGGGTGCTGAAGGTGGTAGGGGACCTGGGCTACCGCTCGATATACTGGACGCTGGATTCCGGCGACTGGCGGGAGGGCTGGACGCCCCAGATGGTGCAGGATCGGGTGCTGAGCAACGTGAGCAACGGCTCCATCGTGGTCCACCACAGCTCGCCCGTGACCACCTCCGAGTCCCTGGACACCATCATCCGCACCCTCACGGAGCGGGGCTACCAGATCGTCACGGTCACCGCGCTCCTCGGCCAGAGCGGGGGAGCAGCCGGGGGCGGCGGCCCCGGTGAGGTAGCCGATGGCAGCGACCTGCTGGCCCTGGTGAACAAGCAGACCGCGCTGCCGGCGAGCTACGCTCCCGCCGACTTGCAAGACCTGGCCGCGGCGGGCATCCCGACCCTGTACCAGGGGCTGCGGCTGCGGGCGGTGGCCGTGCCCGCGCTGGACCGCCTGATGACCGCGGCCAAAGCCGACGGGGTGCAGCTGGTGGTCCTCTCCTCCTACCGCTCGTACCAGGAGCAGCAGGCCATCTACCAGCGGGAGGTGGCGGCCCAGGGCCGGGTCCAGGCGGAGCGGCTCGTGGCCCGGCCCGGCCACAGCCAGCACCAGTTGGGCACCACCGTGGACTTCACTGCCAGGAGCGTGAACTTCGACCTGACCGAGACCTTTGGGGACACGCGAGAAGGCCGCTGGCTGCTCCAGAACGCCCACCGCTTCGGCTTCGTGCTGAGCTATCCCAAGGGGAAGGAAGAGGTCACCGGCTACGCCTACGAGCCGTGGCACTACCGTTTCATCGGCGTGGAGGCAGCGGTGGACCTCCAGCGCCGGGGCATCACGCTGGAGGAGTATCTCGTATCCCGGCGCTAGTGCTCTGTCAATCCTCCGGTGATGGGTTCCACCCCGCCGTCCTGAAGGGCGGGCCCGCCGTTCACGGCGGCGGTCGCACCCATCAGTTCACGGCTGACAGAACCGTAGAGCCGGACAGGGAAAGGAACCGCCCGCGCGGGTGCGCTTGGCTTGGCGTCGTGTCCCAGACGGGTGTGGGTGGCGCCGTACCGTGCCCTCGTCTTGTGGGCTGCCGTACCGCCGGCAGGCTACCAGTCGCCGGGGGGAAGGCTGATGCCCTGGAAGGTGTAGGACTTCCCCGCTGTTGCGAGACTGGGGAGGCTCAGGGGGGTAAGGGTAATGGTCCCGCAGCGGCCGTCGCTCAACTCCAGACCGTAGTCATGGACTCCAGCGTACCAGAGCGCCTCCACTGAGGTCACTTCTTCGAGCAGCGACAGACTGCCGTCCCACTTCCCCAGGTTGCTGACGACGAGGTAGCAACTGACCCTGGCGACCAGTTGCCCGTCGTCGGCCCGGTACAGCTTTCCCGTGGTGCGCACCTGGTGTGGCATCCCGTGCTCCGGCTGGCGCCCGTGCCGGAGCACGGGGAGAGGTGTTCGTCCCTGGGCAGATCTCCCAGCTATGACACAGGCATGCGCCAGGGGAGGGTGATCACCCTGCCCGCACTCGGTTTGCGCGTGCGGAAGCGGTATTCCCCGGTACGCCCGCGATGCAAAACGGCGTTTCGTCCGTTACTGGTTATGGTAGCCTCTGGCGAGGAGCATCAGGACTTTTTCGTTATCGGGCAGCCAGCGTCAAGCCCGCTCGTGGTGAGTCGAAGCCTGCCCTGAGCCCTTCGATGACCTCAGGACAGGCTTGCCGAAGGGAACCATGAGCGGGCGGGTCCGCTCGCCCTGAGCCAGTCGAAGGGCGGGCGGACTCTTATGCCAAGTCAGGAGAACGAAAAGGCCCTGCTAGCAGCATGGAGCCACTTGTTTGAGGACCGCTGATCTCCTATAATAACGGCGCTTCCCGTATGGTGGGCAGGCAGACGAGGGCGGATGGGAAGTAGCCCAACCTGGAAGAGGAAGCTTTGAGCACGCAGTGCCGATTCGCCGCGGTGGTCATCCTGTCGGCCTTCCTGAGCGTTGCCTGCCTGAGTTTTGAGCCGCCCCCGCCGCGCGTGCTGGGACTGACCTCCACTCCCACGTTGACCAGCACGCCTATTCCTTTCGCGGCCACAGCAACGGCCACACCCGAACTGGCGCCAGGGGTGACGGTCACGGTCACACCGCAACTGACGCCAGGAGTGACGATCACGACCACCCCGCAACTGACGCCGGGGACGGGGACGCCCGTGGTCGTGGCTCCGCCGGGCACCACTCCCGGCGTCGGCCGCCCCGCTACCAGTCCGACCCTGGTACCCCCGATATTCCCCGGCCCCGGCGGCTCCGTGCTGCCCCCCATCCCTGGGGGCAGTGGCCCTGGGACGGTTCCGGGAGGAACGGCGGGGGGTGGTGCGTCGGCAGGACCGCTCCCGCCGACCATCATCTCCTGGGAGTGCAACGGCGACGAGCGGATGGACTTTATCCCCCCCGCGCCGGCCGTGGGGGACGACCTGTACATTACGGTGACCTCCGGGGGCGACCACGGCTACGTGCAGCTCCAGGGCCCGTTGCCCTTCGATAAGGTGTTGGACGGCTGGGGCGGCCCCGGTCGTTTTTGGCAGTGGAAAAAGCGGGCCGACAAAGTCGGCGCCTACGTCTTTGAATTCTACTCCGGACCGCGCCGGGAGCACCGCTGCGTGACCGGTACGGTCCAGGTGCAGCCCGCCGGGTCGCCCACGGCGACACCCACTCCGCGCATCCTGCCGACCCCGACCCCCAGTAGCACACCACGGCCCGACCACTAGCGCGCTATCACGGGAGCAGTACTGGGCCGGGAGGGGCGGGTTTGCAACCCGCCCCTCCCGCGCTCGCGCGTGCGCCAGGCTGAGAATACGAGCGCACCGCAGCGCCGCAGGGCTGCCCGGTCCCGCCGTGACGGCCTTGCGCCGAGCAGAACGCAGCAAGCAGCGTCTCCCTTGTCGGGGGAGACGCTGCTTGCTGTTCCGGGGGGTGGAAAGTGCGCCCCATCACCCACGGCCCGCACCACGGCAAAGGGTGCCCATAGAGGTCGGCTTATGTCCCGTAGTGAAAAGAGTAATTTGCCCTGTGGCCGCCGGTGTGCTATCTTGTGAATGTGAAAACAAGAGCGGTTGTCGGTGCCAGGGTATGCACCGCAATCGCTCGCGGCTCCTGGCCCGCAGGCGCGGCAGAGGGTCCCTATCGCCACGTGATCGGGTTTTTACCTGCTCTTGCTCCGACTCGGCGAAGGCCGCACGTCGGTAGCGCCAGTGAGAACGCTTGGTTCTCAACGATCCATTCTCCGCTCCGTGTGCGGAGTTGTTCCTTTCCCCTCCTCCCCACTCCCTAGGGGGGAGGGCCCTCCCGACCGCCCCGGGCTTGCCCGCGGCGGTCTCGTGATCTCCAGGGGGTGCGCTCCTCCGGCCATCCCGGTGACGGCGGGTGTGTTCACTCCTCCCTGGGGGAGGGCCGTGGCCTGAGCCACGGCCGGAGCGCCACCTGACCCCTCACGAACCGGGTACCAGTGGTGTGGCCCGGTCCACCTGCCCCTGCGCGGAGGACACCTGGGGAGGGAAGCCATGTTCGACCCGCCTGATTACACGGTCGTGGACCAGGAGGGCCTGGCCCGGACCATGTTCTTCCCCCGCCCGGACTGGCGACCGCCGCCCTCCGGCGCTACGGACCACATGGTCCAGGTCGAGGACGAGGTGGGGGTCGCCTGCCGGCTGTATGCCTGCGCGCCGACCGCCCCGTCTCTCCTCTTCTTCCACGGCAACGGTGAGGTAGTCTCCGACTACGACGCGGTTGCGCCGTTGTACATCGCCGCGGGGATCAACCTCTTCGTGGCCGACTACCGAGACTATGGGCTGAGCGGCGGGCATCCGACGTTCTCCAGCATGATCGCTGACGCCCATGCTGTGGCGCGGGCCTTCCATGGGCACCTGGACCAGGGGGGCTACCGCGAGCGGCGCTTCGTTATGGGGCGGTCTCTGGGCGCCCACGCCGCGGTCGAACTGGCGGCGCACTACCCCGACCACTTTCAGGGACTCATCATTGAGAGCGGGACGGCCAGTATCACCCGGATGGTCAACGACCTGGCCGCCGCGGGCAAGGCCGACCTGGCCGAAGAGCTGGAGCGCCGCCATATCGCCAAGCTCCAGGCTATCCGTGTGCCGTCCCTGCTCATCCATGGCACCTGGGATACGCTGGTCGCGATAGACCGGGCTTATGCGCTCTACGAGACGCTCACCACGCCCGAAAAGCGCCTGGTGCCCATCGCGGGAGCGGGCCACAACGACATCCTGTGGACCCGGATGGCCGAGTACTTTGCGGCCATCCGGGACCTGGTGCAGCCGTGAGCAGGTGAGGACTCCCTCTGTCTCGGAGAAGAGGACTCTCCTCCAGGGGATGGCAACCGGGGATTAGGTTCCGGACCCGCGCGGTGACGTGGCGCCCTGGAGCCCCGCAGGGCGGGGGGTACGACCACGGCGCGGGGCCGCCAGCCACATCATAACGCCTGCGCCCACAATGGCGGTGAGGCTGACGAGGACGGCGAGGAAGTAACTTTCCCGGGTGTCGTAGATGAACCCGCCCAGCCACGGCCCGATGGATCCCCCGATGCCGAAGCCGGTGACGATAAGCCCCTGGATCTTGCCGAAGTGGCGTCCGCCGAACAGGTCCGCGGTGGCCGCCGTCTGCGTCGGCGAGATGATCCCCATCGCCACGCCGTACAGCGGCCCATAGATGAACAGCAGCCACGCGGTCTCCGGGCTGCCCCCCGCCAGCAGGCAGAGGACCGCCACCATCCCGGCGGCAGTCCCCAGGGTATAGGCCCACTCCCGCCCGATGCGGTCGGACAGGAACCCCGCCATGTTGCCGCCAATATTGGCGAAGCCATAGATCGCCACCACCGTCGCCATGAGGATGGGGTCCACGCCGCCGTCCTTGGCGTAGGCCAGTTGGTGCGCCACGATGAGGTTAAAGCCAAAGCCCCAGATCAGCATATTGGCCAGGAACAGGCACCAGTAGCGGTAGTCCCGCACGGCCTCTCCCAGCGTCGGGTCGCTCTCCGCGGACTTCAGCGCCGGCGCTCCCGGCAGGGCGGCCGGCAGCGGCAGCGCAGGGTCGCCGTCCGGGCGCAGCCCCATGCTCTCCGGTCGGCTGCGGGGCAGCAGCACCGCCAGGGGCAGCAGCACCGCGCCCAGCCCAAGCCCCAGCACCAGATAGGCGCTGCGCCAGCCCAGCCCGTTGATGAGCGTCTGGGCCAGTGTCACCACCAGGAAGCTTACCCCGTTGCCTGCCAGGGTGAACCCCAGCGCGGTCCCCCGGCGCTTCACAAACCATGAGGTAATCATCACGGCGAAGTTGATGAACCCGGACAATGCCGTGCCCAGGGCCGCGACCACCCCGATGAGCAGGTAGAAGTGCCAGAGCTCGGTCGCCAGGCTGGCGGCCGCGGTGGCCCCGCAGACCACGGCCACGCCCAGCGGCAGGGTGACGCGCGGGCCAAAGCGGTCCAGCAGCGCACCTGCAAAGGGCACGCACAACCCGTAGACCAGCACATTGAGGGAGAAGATGAGCGAGGTTTCGGCCCGGCCCCAGCCGAACTCATCCAGGATCGCCACGAAGAAGGCGGAGAAGGCGAACCGGAGCCCGTAGACGATCGCCAGCGTGACGAATCCCAGCCCGACCAGCGCCCAGCCGTAGAAGAACGGGAAGCGGATGCTCATGGGTACTCTACACTCCCCTTCGTGGCGCAGCCGGTGAAGCCCGGCATCCGGGACTCACCTGGCACGTAGCTCCTTCCAAGGAGGGCCTAGTCCGCTGCGCGCCGTGGCAGCGCGCATCTGCACGTCCTACCGGGTGCGCAGGCTGGGGAGCCGGTCGAGCAGGACCACGAGATACTTGATGCCGGTCAGGTAGTCGGCGATGCGGATGTGCTCGTTGGGCGCGTGGATACGGTTATCGGGGTAGCCCACGCCGGCGTCGGCCACCGGCACGCCCAGGGTCTCGCGCAGCTGGGCCATGGGGACAGTGGCGGCCATCGTCGGCATGATCACCGGGGGCACGCCGTACACCTGCTCCGCGACCTCGGCGCACAGCCCCACGAACGGGTGGTCGGGGGGCGTGCGCGCCGGAGGCTCCCCTTCGAGCGCGCCGGTGAGGATCACGTCGCTGAAGCCGTGCCGGTCCAGGTGGCGGCGCAGCTTCTGGAGGATGTCGTCGGGACGCTGGTCGGGCACCAGCCGGAAGTCCAGCTTGGCGCGGGCAGTGCGGGGCGTGATGGTCTTGGCCCCCGCCCCGGTGTAGCCCGAGACGAGGCCGCAGATGTTGCAAGTAGGCTCCAGCAGGTGCTTGCGCCAGAAGTCCACCCCGGTCACATCGTTGACCAGCCGGGACACCCCGTACACCTGCCGGGCGACCGCGTCCTCGGGCGGGATCTGCTCCAGGGCGGCCAGCTCCGCGGCGCTGGGCAGGCGCACGTCGTCGTAAAAGCCCTCGATGAGGATGCGGTCGTCGGGGCCTTTGAGCGTGCTCAGCGCCCAGACCAGGCGCCAGGCCGGGTTCGGGATGACCGTGGCCCAGGACGAGTGTACATCCAGGGCCGGCCCCTGCACCTCCAGCTCCACGTACACCAGACCCTTGGCGCCCAGGATGATCTGCAACTGGCCCCGGCTGTTGACCCCGAAGCCCTCGTTCAGGCAGACGTCCGCGGCGAAACGGTCCCGGTGCTCCTGCAAGAAGCGCAGGAAGTGGGGACTGCCCACCTCCTCCTCACCCTCGATGCAGAAGATCACGGACGCCGGTAGCTCGCCGTGCACCGCCCGCCAGGCTTTGAGCGCCGCCAGGCGGGCCGCGAGGTTCCCCTTGTTGTCGGAGGCGCCCCGGGCGACGATCTTACCCTCGGCCACTCGCGGCTGGAAGGGCGGGCTCTGCCACTCCTCCAGGGGGTCGGGCGGCTGCACATCGTAGTGGTTGTAGAAGAGCAGCGTCGGCCCGGCCCGACCGGACAAAGCGCCCCGCACCACCGGCGGGCCACCCACCACCGGCAGGATCTCCGCCGTGGCGCCGGCCTCCTCCAGCATGCGGGCCACCAGTTCCGCCGTCTCCTGGAGGCCGACGCCCTGGGCGCTGATGCTGGGCTGCTGGCAGAGGCGCACGACGTCCTGCACGAACTCGTCGGCGTGCTCATCGATGTAGCGGAAGATGTCGTCGAGCATAGGGCCTCCCCAGGCGCCGGATGAGCCTCACAAGGGAGCCTGCCGGGCTACTCGCTCCACAGCGCCGCCAACGGGATGGCGAGGCCGGGGAACCGGGCCGGTGCGAAGACCTCATCCCCGGCGCAGTGCTGGACCAGGACGTCGTCCGCTTCCCGCAGCTCGTACGCCTCCAGCGACCGGGAGTCCGGGTCAATCAGCCAGTAATGGGGAACACCGTGGAGGGCGTACACGTCACGCTTGATGCCCAGGTCCCGCGCCGCCGTGCCCGGCGACAGCACCTCTACCACCAGATCCGGGCTGCCCTGCACATTGGCCCGCGTGCGGATAGCGGCCCGCTCCCTGCTGATGAACAGCACATCCGGCTGCACGACGGTATCCCGCGACAGCACCACGTCGAAGGGGGCGATGTACACCTTGCCGAGGCCGTGCTCCTGAACAAAGCGGTCGAGCAAGCTGGCAAGTCGGAGGGCGGCAGTCTGGTGCGGGGCATTGGGCGATGGGACCACGTACAGCTCTCCCCAGACGATCTCGTAGCGCTTCCCGTCGTCGGGGAGGGCGCAGTACCGGTCGTAGGTCCACGGGCCGCGCTGGTGCGCCGTCGGGGGGTGCAGCCGGGGCTGGAGCATGGGCATGGGAGCCTCCTGGGGACGAGAGGGCCGCTGGCAGGTGTTCCCGAGTCCGCGCTGCACTCAGGGTGATATCACGGTGTCTGTGCGGGCTGGCGTCACACCGCCCGGCGCAGGTCGGCGGTGACCGGCAATTCCAGCAGGTCGCTGCGGAGCAGCCGCGTGGAAAAGAAGAGAATTTCCAGGTTTTCGATCTCGCCGGTCGTCGGATTGAACCGCGCTATCACCTCATCGCCTAGCTCTTCAATCCCCGCATCATTGACGAACACATCGCCGTTGACCACATCCCCGAACAGGCATGCTCGGTCCTGGGTCACTACAGTGACAAAATAGGCCCCCGCTTGTGCGTAATCATACCGCGGTAGTCAGAGAGAACGGCGGCGATGCTGCTCAGGGCTGCGGTCCATACGATCTCTCCGCCGGCTGTTCCTACTCCTCCTGCTGGGGTGAAGACTGAAAACGCTATTGCGGGGCAAACCTTTTCGCCTTAGGAAAGCGGGGTGGGGGCGAATACCAGATTCGCCCCTACTATGGGATCGTCCAACATCATCCCCGGGAGACCTCTACCCCCGCCGGCCCTGCCGTGCCGCCGTGGGGCGTACCCCATCGGGGGGTGGAGCGGCATCCCGCTGGAGCCAGGCGGCGACGGTGGCCGCCATGCCCCGCGTCGGCCCGCGCTGGACGGTGCAGGGCGGCAACGACTCCAGGAAGGCCGCGCCGTAGCCGCGGCCGTGGACCCGCCGGTCGAGCACCACCAGCGCGCCCCGGTCGCTCTTGCTGCGGATGAGCCGCCCGAAGCCCTGCCGGAAGCGCAGCACCGCCTGGGGGACGGTGTACTCGGTGAAGGGCTCCTTGAACAGCTCCGCGCGGGCCGAGATCACCGGGTCGGTCGGCACGGCGAAGGGCAGCTTGGTGATGACCAGGACGCTCAGAGCATCGCCCACCACGTCGATGCCCTCCCAGAAGCTGTTGGTGCCCAGGAGCACCGAACGGGGGTTGCTCTTGAAGGCGGTCAGCAGTTGGTTCGCGGAGCCGTCCATGCCGTGGCCCAGCACCAGGATCTTGTCCCGCTCCAGGGTGCGGCGGATGCCGTGGTAGGCGGTCTGGAGCGCCCCGTAGGAGGTGAAGAGCACCAGCGTCCGCCCTTCGGCGGCCCGGCACAGCTCCACCAGGGCTTGCTCCACCGCCTGGGGATAGCCCGGCCGCTCCGGCTCCGGGATGTCCTGGGGCAGGTAGATGAGGGTCGAACTGCGGTAGTCGAAGGGCGAGGGCAGCGCCAGTTCTCGCGCCGCACCCACGCCCAACCGGTCCCGGATGTAGGTGAAGGACCCGGCCGACCGCAGGGTGGCGCTGGTCAGCACCACCGTCTCCCGCGGCGAGAACAGGTGCTCCTCCAGCACCCGGCCCACTTCCAGGGGCGCGGCGTGGAGCACCGGTGGCTCGCCCAGGCCGCTGTCCGCCAGCCAGTAAACCATGTTGGGGTCCGGGTTGGCGATGCAGGCGTTGGCCTTGCGCCGCAGTTCCGCCAGGGCGGACCGCAGCGAGGTCAGCTCGGCCATCAGGTCCTCGGCGCGCGCCACCTCCCCGGCCACATCCTCCAGGCCGTGGGCGAACTTGCCCAGGGCTAGCTCCAGGTCGCCCAGGGCCAGGTACGCATCCTCCCAGGTCCGCTCCACGGCCGTCCAGGTGCGCTGCGCCCGTACTGCATGGGTCAGGCGGAGGCGGCGGCCATAGTCCCGGTTCTCAGGGCTGCCCCCCTGGAGGAAGGCCGCCAGCGCGTTGAAGTGCTGGGAGACCCGGCTGCGGGTATGGGCGACCTGCTCGTGCAGGGCTTCGGCCTGCCGGGCCAGCTGCGCCGCCAGGGTCAGGGGGCCGGCGCTGCGCAGGGCGAAGGCGGCATCGGCGGCAAAACCCTGGTAGCGGCGCGCCCCCACCTCCTGGCTGACCCGGTTCAGGAGGTCATTGGCGTCGCGGATGCCCACGCGGAAGCCGAACTGGTCTGTGGCGACGTCCTCCAGGTGGTGCGCCTCGTCGATGATGAGGTGGCCGTAGTCCGGCAGGATGGCGTTATCGCTCAGCGCATCGGAGAGCAGCAGGGCGTGGTTGACCACCACCAGGTGGGAGGTCTCCGCGGTGCGGCGCGCCCGCTGGAGGAAGCACAGGCCCCGCTTGAGGTAGCTGCACGGGCCGGCCGCCCCGTCCTCGGCGCGGGCCGACACTTTGTTCCAGAGACTCATTTCGTTGGCGGCCAGGTTCAGCTCGGCCCGGTCGCCGGTCTGGGTCTGGCTCAGCCAGACCAGGATGCGGGCCGCGGTGACGACCTCCTCCGGCTCCAGGGTCATCCGGTCCAGGTTCTCCCAGCGTCGCAGGCACAGGTAGTTGGCCCGGCCCTTGAGCTGCGTGACCCGCACCGCCGATAGATCCGGCAGGTCCTGCCCCGGCTCGGTCGTAGCGGTGTCCTCGTCGGCCTCCTGCACCGCGCGCAGCGCCTCCAGCAGGTTGGGGATGTCCTTCTGGACCAGTTGCTCTTGCAGGTTGATGGTGTTGGTCGAGACCACCACCGGGGTGCTGTTCTCCGACGCGAACACCAGGGCCGGGAGCAGGTAGGCCACGGACTTGCCGGTGCCCGTCCCGGCTTCCACCATCAGCCGCCCGCCCGCATTCAGCGTCCGGGCCACCTCCCGCATCATCGCCACCTGCTGTGGCCGCTCCTCGAAGCCGGGGACCACGCGGGACAGGGGACCACCGGCCGCCAGGAAGCGGGACAGCGCCGCCGGGTCCACGGGGCGGCGCTGTGCGGCGGGCTTCAACGACCGGGCAGGCTCCGCTTCTCCCAGGGTCTGGCTCACCCAGGTCTCGGTGAGCGCGCCCAGGGTGGGCACCTGCTCGCCCTGGGCGGCCGGCCGACCTGCGCCCGCGGCCCGCTCCACGAGCACCTCCTGGAAGAAGCGCGCCGCCCGCCACCCGGCCCCCAGGTTGACGATGGCAGCCAGCACGCTACGGTCCAACGCCCGCGCGCGCTCCCGGAGCGCCAGGAAGACATCCTTGGCAGCCATGGTATCCGGGAGGGCGCGGTGCTTGTTGGTGAGGTCGATGCCCAGGTGGGCGGCCACGGCCGCCAGGCTGCGCTCGGCCAGAGTCGGCAGCAAGACCCGCGACAGGTCGTGGGTGTCGTACACCGGGTTGGTGAACTCCAGCCCCCAGTGGGCCAGGAACTTGAGGTCGGTGCCGATGCTCTGGCCCACGATGGGCCGGTCGCCGATGAAGCTCACCAGGTCGGAGATAACCACCTCAAAGGGCGGGGCCGTGTGCAGCTCCCGCTCGGTGATGCCGGTCAGGACCTGGATGCGATAGGGGAGCGCCCCCTGGGGCTTGACCAGGGTGTGGAAGACCTCTACCACGGCGTCGGCGCGGAACTTGACCGCGGCGACCTCAATGATCTCGTCGCGTTCCGGGTCGAATCCGGTAGTTTCCAGGTCTAGGGATACGTAGGTGGAGTAATTCATTGCCTCACGGAGTAGAACGGGGCCTTCCCTCGCGCTCGGCGGCATACGCTCCGCCGCGCCGGGCCAGGCCCGACACGGCCTATTGTACCACACTTGGGAGGCCGGCGGCGGTGGGCGCCCCGGGGCTACACGCCGGTACCAGCCAGCGTCCCGCCGGCCGCGCGGGCCACCTCCTCCCGGCGGCCATCACCCGCTATCGCCCCACACTGCGGGGGGTGGTGAGGAGCCGGCGCACGATTTGCGGAACTGCAACATACGGCCCTGGAGCGTACCCTTAACCCTTGCTCCGCCCGGAGGCGTTTACCAAGTGATGGTTGCATCCCATCAACGTCGGGCGGAGTCACACTAGCACGCACAAAGGAGGGCAGTTCATTTGAAGCGGATGCATCGTGTAGCGGCGACGGTTGTTGGGTTGAGCATGGCGGCGGCCCTGCTCATGCCGGCAGCCATCCCGACCCCGGATACCACCCTGGCCGCCACCACCCCGGAGAAGGGGGCGGGCGCGGTGACCGTGGCCAAGCCCACGCTGGGCGGCGCGGCCCCGGAGGAACGCTGCCTGGTCTTGATGGCCCGGCCGGTGGTCTTCGAGCTGGATGACGACCGGATCAAGGTCCATGCCGAGGCCCTGCTGGACGGCGAGGGCTGCGACGGCAAGGTTGCCACGCTGTTCATCAACGGGCACAAGGTGGCCGAGATGGACGCCGAGGACGGGGCCATCATCGGCGGCCAGATGATCAAGGATGAGGACGACGCGGAGGCCGATGGCATCCACGTCCATGTCCTGGTGGACGGCGACCAGACCGCCCAGGTCTTCTTCGAGGACGAGTGGCTGGAGGCCGACTAACTCGGTACCTGTCTCACTTCCACGGACCCTGAGTCCACGGTGGGCCCGCGACCGCTTCCGGCGGTCGCGGGCCCCGGAGGAGGGCGATGGACATGACGGGCATCTCTCACGTTCTCGCAGACGGCACCGGGGTCACGCCCGCAGCATCAGCGGCCGACCCCGACCGGCAGGGCGACCCGCTCGCCCTGAGCCGGGACCGGGGGGACTTCCCCACGGCCCGCACGAGGATGCTCGTCACGTTTCCGGCCCGCGGCAGGTCGTTCGAGCAGAGTACGACGGCCCGACGACAGAGGGCAGGAGCACCACAGAACAGCACTCCTGGGCTTGGTCGCAAGCTGTGCTTGGCCGGGCTGCCGGCGGCCCACCTCAGCCGAGCCGTCTGAGGTGCTCTCCCTTCACCTTACCTCACGGGATGCAACTGGAGCTCCTCGAGGCGGGAGCGATGAAGCCAAGCACGAGGCCGCCCCGACTGGCGCAGGGGCGGCCTTCCTGATGGCACCGGGAAGGAGAACCGTTCCTTTGAAGCGGATGCATCGTTTCGCGACGGCCATCGCCGGGCTGAGCACCGCCGCCGCCCTGCTCATGCCGGCAACCATGACGCCTACGGGCACCACCCTGGCTGCCGCCACCCCCGACACGGTCCCGATCGCGGTCGCGGTACCCGACGCGAAGCCCGTTCTGGGCGGCGCAGCCCCGAAGGAGCGCTGCCTCATCCTGACGGCCCGGCCGGTGGTCTTCAAGCTGGATGACGACCGGCTCACGGCCCATACCGAGGCCCTGCTGAACGGCGAGGGCTGTGGCGGCAAGACGGCGGCCGTGTTCGTGAACGGGCACAAAGTGGCCGAGATGACCGTCGAGGACGGGGCGATCCTCGGCGGCCAGATGATCAAGAAGAAGGGCAACGCGCAGGCCGACGGCATCCATGTGCACATCCCGGTCAACGGCCAGCAGACGTCGCAGCTCTTCTTCAAAAAGAAGTGGCTGAAGGCCGACTAACGCTCTCCGCCTCTTGGGGTGCAACGGGAGCTCCTCGAGGCGGGAGCGATGAAGCCAAGTAGAGGCCGCCCCGACTGGCGCAGGGGCGGTCGTCCCCATGGCACCGGGAAGGAGAACCGTTCCTTTGAAGCGAACGCATCGTTTCGCCACAGCTCTCGCAGGGCTGAGCACCGCCGCGGCCCTGCTCATACCGACGACCATTATGACCCCGGGTACCACCCTGGCCGCCGGGGGGCAGGGGGAACGTTGCCTCGTCATGTTCCACCGCCCGGTGGCCTTCGAACTGGAGCACGATCAGATCAAAGTCTACGCGGAGGCCCTGCTCCAGGGCAAGGGCTGCAACGGCAAGACGGCGACGCTGTTTATTAACGGGCACAAGGTGGCCGAGATGACCGTCGAGGACGGGGCGGTACTCGGCGGCGAGATGATCAAGGACGAGGACGACGCCGAGGCCGACGGCATCCACCTCCACGTCCTGGTCAATGGTCAGCAGACCGCCCAGGTCTTCTTTGAGGACGAGTGGTTCAAGGTCCAGGACAACGAGAGCAGTCACGAGGACCAGGACCAGGACGAGAGCGGCCCTGAGGTCACCGCGGAAACCCCCAGCGACACCCCGCGGCCGACCCAGGTGGATGCCTTGCCGTCCACCGGGGACAACACGCTGGCGTCCACGATGACGGCCCTGGGCGCGCTGGGCACGCTGCTGAGCCTGGTCGGGCTGGCAGGAAGGCGTCTCAGCCGCATCGCCTGAGGAAGGGAAGCACCGCAGAAGACGCGCACGAGGCCGCCCTGCTCCATCGGGGCGGCCTCGCTCAGGTAGAGGGGTGCTGGCCCGCAGGGGCGTTACCGGGCGCCGCTGACGCTGGAGTGCGAAAGCGCCAACTCGAAGCCCGACGCGCCGTTGCCGTTGCGCTCCGGCGCCGCGGCGGCTTCCGCCTTGGCCCGCTGCAACCGCCGCTCGGCGCGGGCGATGATGCGGCGGGTCTCGTCGATCATATCGGGGCTGACGGAGACGGAGGTCACGCCCCACTCGACAAGCTTCTGGGTCAGCTCCGGGTAGACCGAGGGCGCCTGCCCGCAGATGGACACGGTCACGCCCCGGCGCTTGCAGGTGCGGATGATGTGCTCCAGGGCCATCATCACCGCCGGGTTGCGCTCGTCGAAGACGTCCACCAGCTTCTGGTTGTCCCGGTCCACGCCCAGGATAAGCTGGGTCAGGTCGTTGGAGCCGATAGAGACGCCATCGATCCCTACGTCCAGGAACTGGTCCAACAGGAAGACGTTCGACGGGATCTCCGCCATCATCCAGAGCTTGAAGCTTTCGGAGCGCCGCAGGCCGTACTTGGACAGCAGGCGCTTGGTGTTCGCCAACTCCTCGACGGTGCGGACGAAGGGGATCATCACCCAGAGGTTCTTGTACGTGCGCCGCACCCGCTTGATGGCCTCGATCTCCAGCTTGAAGACCTCGACATCCTTGGTGTAGCGCGAGGCGCCGCGGTAGCCCAGCATGGGGTTCTCTTCCTCGCCCTCGTACTTCTCGCCGCCCCGCAAGTTCCGGTACTCGTTGGTCTTGAAGTCGGTGGTGCGGTACACCACGGGGCGCGGGGCGAAGGACCGGGCGAAGGTGGTCAGGCCCTCGGCCAGCTTGGTGATGAACTCCTCGCTGCGGCCGGTCTCAATGAGGTAGCGGGGATGCTCCCGAATATGGTCGTTGATGATGAACTCGGCGCGCAGCAGCCCGACGCCGTCCACGTAGCGCTGCGCCACCTGCTCGGCCAGCTTCGGAGCGGCCAGGTTCACGTAGAGCTTGGTGGCCGTCTTGATGCGGCGCTTCGCCTTCCTGGTCTCGACGCTCATCAGCTCCATGATGGCGCCTTCCCACACCTTGCCGGTCGTGCCATCAACGGTGATGATCTGGCGGTCCCGCAGGCTGCGAGTAGCGTTGCCCGTGCCCACCACACACGGGATGCCCAGTTCCCGGCTGACGATGGCGGCGTGGCAGGTGCGGCCTCCCTGGTCGGTGACGATGGCCGAGGCGCGCTCCATGGCCGGGACGAAGTCGGGCGTGGTCATGGGGGCGACCAGCACATCCCCCGGCTGCACTTCGCCGATCTGACTGGCGCTGAAGATGACCTTGACCGGGCCGAAGTTGGCGCCCGGGCTGGCCGGTGAGCCGCTGATCAGCAGCCTGGCGTTCACCTCGCGAGGGCGGCCCTGGGGTCCGCCCTCGCCGCGGGCCGGTCCGGGCAGTTCCGGCCGGGCTTGCAGGGTGGTGATGGGCCGCGACTGGACGATGTAGATCCGGCCACCCTCCCCGGCCCACTCGATGTCCTGGGGGGTACCGTAGTGCTCCTCGATCCGGCGGCCGAGCTTCGCCAGCTCCAGGATGGTCGCGTCGTCCAGCTTCTGGACCCCTTGCTGCTCCGCCGGGATCGCCAACTCCATGTTGGTGTTGTCCCGGTTGGTCGTCTGCGGGTTCCGCACCAACTGATAGGTCTGCCGGGCAACCGTCTTTTCCACGATCTGCAAGGTGCGTTTGTCCAAGATGTAGAGGTCGGGCGTCACCGCCCCGCTGACGATAGCTTCGCCCAAGCCGAAGATAGCCTCGATGACGATCTTATTGCGGTCGTTGCTGACGGGCTCCGCGGTGAACAGCACGCCGGAGATCTCGCTCTGCACCATGCGCTGGACCGGCACTGCGATCTTCACCGCCACGTGGTCAAAGCCCTGGTGCGCCCGGTAGAAGATGGCTCGCGGCTCGAAGAGCGAGGCCCAGCAGCCCTTCACCGCGTCCAGGACGGCGTCCTCGCCCTGGATATTGAGGAAGGTGCTCTGCTGGCCGGCAAAGGACGCTTCCGCCAGGTCTTCCGCCGTCGCCGAGGAGCGTACTGCCACCGTCGGCGCGCCCATGGTGCGGTAGGCCTCGCAGATCGCCGTCTCGATATCCCGGGGCATAGACTCCCGCAGAATGGCGTCCTTGATGCGGGTAGCCTGGATCTGGAGTTTTTCGTTATCGTTCGGGTTCAGGCCGGAAAGGAGGTCGCGGATGGTTTGGGCGAGGTTGGACTCAGTGAGGAATTGGTGGTAAGCATCGGCCGCGACGACGAACCCCGGCGGGACCGGGATGCCGGCGTGCGTCAGTTCCCCAAGATTGGCTCCCTTGCCGCCAGCCCGCGGGACATCGCCCTTGCCCAGTTCCTGGAACCACAAGATGATCGGGTTGCGTACCGGTACCTTGTCGCCGTCACCCATGAGGCACCCCTCTCACAAGACTGTATCACGCTCGCCCTCGGCCGCCGCACGCGGCAAGGCTGCGGTGGCGTACCGCCATTCCCCACTGCCCCAGATGGCAAGGGGGCTTGGACGCGTCCAACCAAGCCCTTAGTCCTCCACACCGAATGCGACCCGCAGGCGTATCTCGAGATCGGCGCCACCGGCGCCGTCGGTAGCTGCCGTGCTTCCCTGCGCTCCGGAAGCGCGCGTCGTCTCCGCCACTGCAAACCGTCCCGCCCGGAGTTCCCCGATCAAGGCCTCAACACTGCGGACCTCCCGCTCAAATACGGTGACATAACGGCCCAAGCCGTAGCGGGAATGGGCATCGCTTCCGGCGGTGCCCCGCATACCCAGGTACTGCGCCACGCGCAGGGTGTAAAGATTCTCCCGTTCTCCCGTTCCTCCATTGAAGACTTCGACGGCATCGACCACGTCAAAGATGGGAAGACGGGCGGCTTCCTCGATAGAAGGAATGGGTTGCTGGTCATGGCCACCCCCCCAGGCCCGGTGCTGATGGAAGAGGTGACGGAAGGGATACGCCGCAATCATGATCCCGCCGGCGGCCGTGACCGTCTTGCGCAGGTCCTTGGCGAAATGGATGCCGCTGACGTACTGGTCTAGCCCGAACACCAGGATATGGCCGAGGTCCGTCGTGACTTCCATGCCGCGGAAAAAGGCGAAGCCATAGTCCCGCCCATAGGCTTCGGCCTCACGGTGGTCCCAGGTGCGGTTGTGCTCGGTGACGCCGACGCCGTGCAGCCCCACCTGGCGCGCCACCTGGACCAGTTGTGCGGGAGTCAACTCGCTATCCGGGCTGGCCATGACCGTATGGGTGTGGAGATCGAGCACAGTCCCCATGCACGTCACCGCCGCGGAAAAGTGTGTCCCCCAGCTACCGGTGCTTGCCTCTCCTGCGGCCCCCTGCCACCGCGTGCCGCGCAGCAGGGAACGTCGCCGGGCGCTCGTTACGGAAGGGGCGGCGAGGACAGAACAATAACCTGAACCGTGGACGCCCGCAGTTCAGGCAACAATCTTGTATCAGTCTACCATAGCCCGATAAAGACTGACAACGGTGCTTATCGCGCCGTACGATCCGGCGCCGCGCCCGCTCCGTCGGGATTGCGCTCCATGGGCGAGGCGTTCCCGCGCAACCACCGGCAGCGGGCCGAACCGGCCTCGGTCGTACCGCGTCATATGCTACCGGCACCGCATGAAGGATCGATGAGCGATTCATGAGGATTCCGTGAGGGTGTGGCCCAGGGTGAGGGGCTGGGACGTGGAAGGTCAGCACGCCCCGGTGTGCTGGCTGCTGCCGTGGTCCACTGCGGTCAGCCCGGGGCAGGAAAGGAGGGCTCCCTGGTTGCCCAGCGCGCCGCCGCAACCCTGTCGGCCGCGCCTACCGGGGGATATCGCCACCGGTCCGGGCGGCGTCCGCCAGGTAGCTCGCCACGAGCGCGTCCAGGTCGTGCGCCGGCGCCCAGCCCCAATCCGTGCGGGCGGCGCGGTCATCCAGGTACAGCCGCTCTTCCAGCCAGGCGGTCATCTGGGGGTCAGGATGGAAGGAAAACTGCGCCTCTGGCCGGGCGCGGGCAAGAGCGGCGGCCACCTCTGCGGCGCTGGGCCGCAGTCCAGCGATGTTGTACATCCGGTACCGCAGCCCCTCGGGAGCGGCATCGTGGACGGCCAGCAGCGCGCGGGTCGCCTCCTCAACCGGGAGGACCTCGGAGCGGCTCTCCGGGGCCACGGGGACCGTCCAGGGACGGCCGGCGGCCCCCGCCGCCAGCATGTGGTGGACGTAGGCGCCCAGGCCACTGACGGTCCGGCCCGGCCCGATGACCGAGGGGAAGCGCACCCCGCGGAAATCCCGGCGCGTGCGCTGGTAGGCGATCTCGCCCAGGCGTTCGGCCGCGGCCTTCGTGGCGCCGTACACGCTCACCGGGAGCTGGGGCGCCTCGTTGGGCACCGGGCTGGTGACGCCGCGGCCAAAGGTGGCGATGGTGCTGGTGAAGACCACCTGCGCTACCCCGCTGTCCGCTGCGGCGTCCAGCACATGCTGCGTCCCCGCGATGTTCGTCTGGATGGCCAGCACGGGGTCTACTTCCGTGGCCGGAGGCAGGAGGGCGCCCAGGTGGAAGATGCTCTGGGGGCGGAAGTTGGCGACGACGGAGAACACCAGGCGTCGGTCGGTGAGGTCCCCCTGAACCACGCTGACCTTCCCGGCCAGGGACCCCACGGCGTCGTAGGATACCACACCGTCGAAGATCCCGACCGTATCGCCGCGCCGCAGCAGGCGTTGTGCCAGGTGGGTGCCGAGGAACCCGGCGCCGCCGGTGATGAGCACACGCATGCGTTCGTCCTCACGGGCAGCTGCTGCCCACCCACGACCTCCCCGCGAGCCGCCACGCTGCCGGTACAGATCGTCACCGATAGGGTACAATAGTACGAGGAAGGTCTGGGGTCAAGGGGCAGGGCGAGCGCCCTGGCACGTGCCGTTGCTCAGCGGCAGCACCCATTCGCCGGGGGAAGCTCCACAGGAAACCGTTCCTGGATGCCGCGACGCCGGGAGAGGCGCATTACGCCAGGCCGTTGGAGCTACCGGCCTCGACCAGGAAGGCGCAACATTCGTCGCCCCACAGCCAGCAGTCCGTGATCCGTGCGCTGGCGCCCGTCAGCCGCCGGGTCCACTCCAGCTCCATGTTGCAGACTTCGGGGTGCTTGCTGACGATAGCGTGGTACGGACAGGTGTACACCGTGATACGGTACGTGCCGGCCTCCTCGCTCCATTCTGCCAGGATGCCCATCTGCTGGAGTAACTGGACCAGCGCCACCACCCGCTCCTGTGGCGCAAGACCTTCCAGGCGGGGAAGATGGGCTTCGGCCAGCCGGGCGCCCATCCGTTGCAGCAGGCGCGTCAGCTTTTCCGTGCCCTCGGTGGTACGGATCTCCTCCAGGAGCCAATCGGCCAGCAGGTCGTAGTTGCGGGGGAAGAGGGCTTGTCCGCTCTCGGTGAGCGTAAACACGTAATGGGGGCGTCCGACGGTGCCACGCACTTCCGAACAATCGACCAAGCCATCGCGCTGGAGGAGAGCAAGGTGCTGTCGGATCCCCGTTGGCGTCAGCCCCATGGCGTCGCTCAGGTCGCGAATCGTACTCTTCCCTTTCTTCTGGAGCAGTTGCAGGATCTCCCAGCGCGTGGACTGCATGGTGTTCTCACGTCCTTGGCGGTAGCTCGTCCCTCGTGGTGCCTATAATTTTATCATAAACTGTACGTAAAGTGAAAAGCGCATGGATCTCCTTCTACAAGCGTGTGCACAGCTTGGCCTCAGTCTTCCCCCGGAGGCGTTGGCGCGCTTCGCGCAGTACACGGCCGTATTGCTGGAGTGGAACCAACAGGTGAACCTGACGGCCATCACCAGGCCTGAGGATATCCTCCTGAAGCACTACGTGGATTCGCTTACCGGTCTGCTGCCCTTCCCGCCGCCGCCCGCTGCCGGGGCCGATCTCACGGTTGTGGACGTGGGCGCGGGGGCCGGCTTCCCCGGCGTGCCCATGAAACTTGCCCGCCCGTCTATCCGTTTGACCTTGGTGGACTCCGTGGGCAAGAAGACCGCCTTCCTGCGGCACCTGGTCGATGTCCTGGGGCTGGAGGGCGTGGCGGTCGTCACGGGGCGGGCCGAGGAGTTGGCCCACCAGCCGCAGTACCGGGAGGGCTTCGATGTGGCCGTCAGCCGGGCGGTAGCGCCCCTGCCCACTTTGCTCGAACTCTTGCTGCCGCTGGTCCGGGTCGGTGGCTGCGCGATCGCCTGGAAGCGCAGCGCTATCGCCGAGGAGCTGTGGGCAGCGGAGCGGGCCCTGGGGCTGCTCGGTGGGCGGCTGCGCCAGAAGCGGGCACTGCGCCTGCCCGGCGAGGAGGCCGACCGGCTGCTGCTGGTCTTCGACAAGGTGCGGCCCAGCCCGCCCGCCTATCCTCGCCGCCCTGGGGTTCCGGCGAAGCGCCCCCTTTAGTGGTCTGTCACCTGTGGTTGGGGGGATACCACTCGGCAGGGGCGGGGTGCAAACCCGCCCAGCCTGCCATGCTCCCGTGACAGACCACCAGGAGGTGGTGGCAAACGGCGTTGCCGGAGCCTGGCGTAGCTTGCCCTGCGCCTTGCCGCGGAGTTTGCCCGAACAGCGGGAGGGGTATCGTCGTGGGCCTGCGCCACATGCACCGCGCGCTGCTGCGCACCGGGTCGGGTCTGTTGCTGCTGGGTGGGGCGCTGGCCCTGGTGGCCGACCTGTCTACGCCCCAGGCCAGCTCCGCGCCGGAGGCGGCGACGCCGGTACGGACCATCCCCTTCACCGGTGTGAATCCCATCGGGGTGAATGTCTTCCTTGGCCGGGAGGTGGAGCGGTGGAAGAAGGAGCGGACCCTGGAAATGGCCAAAGCCGCCGGGGCGGGCTGGATCAAGGAGATCTTCTCCTGGGAAGAGATCGAACCCAAGAAGGGCGTCTACTGGGACGATAAGTTCAAGAAGAGTACCTGGGAGAAATACGACGAACTGGTGGATCTGGCGGAGCGCTTCGGCCTGCGTATCATCGCCCGGCTCGACCGGACCCCGGCCTGGGCCCGCAAAGATACCCGCTTGCCCACGGCCCCGCCTGACCGCCTGGAGGACTACGGTGACTTTGTCTACGAAGTCGTCAAACGCTACGCCGGGCGGGTCCAGTTTTTTCAGATCTGGAATGAGCCCAATATCTACCCGGAGTGGGGCGACCGACCGCCGGACCCGGCGGGCTACACCGAGCTGCTGAAACTGGCCTCCCAGCGGGCCAAAGACGCCAACCCCGACGCTATCATCATCAGCGCCCCCCTGGCCCAAACCCTGGAGCGGTCGGCGCGCAACCTCACGGAACTGGACTACCTCGACGGCATGTACCGGGCCGGGGCCGCGGGCGCCTTCGATATCCTGGCGGCCAACGCCTACGGCTTTGAGTTCCCGCCCACCGCCCCGGCGGACCCCAACGTCCTGAACTACGCCCGGCTGCAACTGCTGCGCCGGGTGATGGAGCGCCACGGCGACCACAACACGCCGGTCTGGTTCAACGAGTTCGGCTGGAACGCTGCTCCCCCCAGCTTCCCGGTGGACCAGCTCATCTGGCAGCGCGTCACCGAGCAGCAGCAGGCCCAGTACACGGCGGACGCCATCACGCTGGCCCGCCGGTGGGGCTGGGTAGGGGTCATGAGCATCTGGTACTTCCGCCACGTCGGGGACATTCCCCCCGACCGCCCCGACTACTACTTCCGGATGGTGGATACCGAGTTTACCCCGCGGCCGGTGTACCACGCGGTGAAGCAGCTGGGGGAACGCCTGCGGGTGGTCGGCCCCGGCGTGTATCAGGAGTCGAACGCAGCGGTCGAGGCCGAGGGGAGGTGGGCCTTCCGGTTGCTCCCGGACGCCTCCGCCGGCGCGGTGCTCCAGCCCCACACGCCCGACGCGGCTCTGACCCTGACCTTCGAGGGCACCGACGTGGCGCTCCTGGCCGGGGTCGGGCCGCAGGGCGGCCGCCTGCGCGTGACCGTGGACGGGCAGGACGCCGGGCTGGAGCAGAAGGACGCCGCGGGCCGGTCGTACGTGGACCTGGTCGCGCCGGAGCGCCGGTTCGGGGTCCAGTTGGTGCTGGCCAGGGGGCTGCGGCCCGGCCGCCATACGCTGCGGCTGGAGCCTGTCGGCGCCGCGGGGCAGGAGTGGTTCATCGATGGCTTTGCGGTAGAGAGCAGGCCGGTCCCTGCCGGGGACCGCGTTTGGCTCTCCCTTGGGCTGGTCGTCCTGGGCGCCCTGGGGCTGGCCGCCTCGTTCGTGGTGCGGAGAACCCCGTGAGACCGTGGCGGTACGACGTGCGCGGCGACGAGACGGTGGGCAATGCCGCCGGGAGCGGCAACGACCTGCTCCCAGGGAAAGCGGGAGCGCAGCAACGACGGGTGGGTGCGGCGGCGGACACCCTGGGCCTGCTGGCGGGCGCGCTGGCGCTGGCCTGGTGGTACCTGGCCTCGGATCTCTGGCTCTCCCTGGCCGGGGGCCTCGTCTTCGGCGTGGTGGTCGCGCGGTGGCCCCAGGCCGGTGCGGTCCTGGCCCTGTGGACGGCGCCCTGGTTCCGCTTCCCCAAGGAGGTGGACCCCAGCGTGCTGGGCCTGGCGGCCTGGGGCCGCGCCAGCCCCCTTGCCATCAGCCCCGGCGAGTTCACCATCCTCGTCACCTTCGCTGCCTGGCTGCTGCGCGCCTGGTGGGAAGGCCGGCGTTCGCGCTCTGCCCCGCAAGCGTCGGATGGTCCCCACACCCTGGCCTGGTGGCGGGAGGCGCTCCTTTCTCCCCTGGGGCTGCTGCTGCTCGTTGCCACCCTCTCCCTGGCCTGGAGTGAGTTTCTGCGCTTCAGCCTGCGGGAGTACCGCACCGTCGTGGTGGAGCCGGCGCTGTTCGCCCTGGTGGTGCGGGACCTGGCCCGGCGCCGCCGCGCCTGGTGGGTGCTGCTGTGGTCGCTGGTCGCCCTGGGGGGCAGCGCCACGGCCCTGGCGCTGCTGCGCTACGTCACCGGCGCGGAGACCGTGATCGCCGAGGGCGTCCAGCGCGCCGCCGCCATCTACGACTCGCCCAATCACCTGGGCCTGCTCCTGGGGCGCACCCTGCCCGTGGCCGTGGGGCTGGCGCTGTTCGCGCCGCTGCGGCCACGGACCTGGACGGCCCTGGTCATCGGGATCATGCTGATGGCCGCCGCGCTCACACTGACCTACTCCCGTGGCGCGTGGCTGGCCCTGGGGGCGTCCCTGGCGTTCCTGGCGGCCATGCAGGGGAGGCGCACGCTGGCGGCCCTGGCCCTCACGGGGGCCGTAGCCGCGCTGGCGGCCCTGGCCCTGGTGCCACTGGAGCGCCTGGCCTCCGCCGCCACCTCCAGCCAGCGGATGTACCTCTGGCAAGCCACCGTGCAGATGCTCCGGGACCACCCCCTGACCGGGGTGGGGCTCGATAACTTCCTCTACCACTACCCGCGCTACATGCTGCCGGAGGCCTGGCGGGAGCCGGACCTCTCCCACCCGCACAACCTGATCCTTGACTTTTGGGTGCGACTTGGCATACTAGGGTTGGCCGTGCTGGGATGGGTGCAGGCGCGGTTCTGGTGGCACGCCCGCACGGCGCTGCGCCGGCAGAGCGCCGACCCCTGGGCCAGGGCAGGGGCGGTGGCCCTCATGGGCGGGATGGTGGACTTCCTGACCCACGGCCTGGTGGATAACAGCTTCTTTCTGGTTGATATGGCGGTCATCTTCTGGCTCATGGCGATGCTCATGGACGGCCTGGCCCGGTGGGATGGCCGAGCATCCTCACCCCCTGATAGAGGCAGGTTGCAATGAAGGTGCTGGTGACCGGTGGGGCGGGCTTTATCGGCTCGCACCTGTGCGATGCGCTCCTGGCGCTGGGGCACGACGTCCTCGCGGTCGATAACTTCCTCACCGGCACCCCCGACAACGTCCGCCACCTGGCGGAGCACCCCCGGTTCCGCTTGCACGAACAGGATGTCACCGAGCCGCTGGCAGAAGACGGCTGGCAGGCCATCTTTCACCTCGCCAGCCCTGCCAGCCCGGTGGGGTACAGCCGGTACCCGGTGGAAACGCTGCTCGTCAACGCGCAGGGCACCTACCGCATACTGGAGCTGGCCCTCGCCTGCAACGCCCGCCTCCTGCTGGCCTCGACCTCCGAGGTCTACGGCGATCCCCTCGTCCATCCGCAACCGGAGAGCTATTGGGGCAACGTCAACCCTATCGGCCCGCGGGCCTGCTACGACGAGGGCAAGCGCTACGCCGAGGCTATCACCAGCACCTACCAGCAGACCCACGGCCTGAACGCCCGCATCATCCGCATCTTTAACACCTACGGCCCGCGCAATCAGCCCGAAGACGGGCGTATGGTCCCCACCTTTATCACCCAGGCGTTGACGGGCCAGGCCATCACCGTCTTCGGGGATGGCGCCCAGACCCGCAGCATTTGCTACGTACGGGACCTGGTGGACGGCATCCTGCGCGCCATGTTCCAACCCGGCACCAACGGTGAGGTGTTCAACCTGGGCAACCCCGAGGAGCACACCGTCCTGGAATACGCCCAGGCCATCAAGCACCTGGTGGGGTCGGAGGCGGACATTGTGTGTACGGCCCCGCGGCCGGAGGAAATCAGCCGCCGCCGGCCCGACATTGCCAAAGCGCGCCGGGTGCTGGGCTGGGAGCCCACCACGGGCATGACCAGCGGCCTCCAGGAGACGATTGCCTGGGTCCAGGCCCAACTGGCGGGGCGATCCGGCGGGCGACGCTAAGGTGGTTGCCGCTTTCTCCTGGGTCAGGAGACCGTGGCGGGAGGGCTGGCCGACGGGGGTTGCCGCGCTGGGTGCGAGCACCGCACTGGGCGGCCTGCCGCTGGAGCTGGCGCTGCCGGTCGCCCTGGCCGCGAGCGCCCTGGTCGTCGGTCTGCTCCACCCGGTCTGGCCGCTGGCGTTGGTGGCGCTGGCGGTCCCCTTCGGCTCGGAGGTGCCGCTGCGGATCGGCGGTGCGGGCGGGGCCACCGACCTCGCCGTCGCCATCGCCGTGGGGGTGTGGGGGGTGGGATTCCTGGCGCGGCGCAGGGCGCAGCTTCGGGTCCCCGCGGCATTCCTTCCTATCGTGCCCTTCCTTGGGGTGTTGGCCCTCTCGCTCACCCTCGCTCCCGCCGTCACGCCCGGCGCCAAAGAGCTGCTGAAGTGGCTGGAGTTCGGGCTGGTGGCCCTGGCCGCTGCCCACACGCTGGGGAGCCCGCGCAGCCGCCGGGTGCTGGTTGCTGCCGTCCTGGTGGCTGCCAGCCTGGAAGCGGCCGTCGGGTGGTATCAGGTCGCGGCCCGCAGCGGCCCGGAGTCCTTCCGCCTCGCGGGGGGCTTCCTGCGGGCCTACGGGACCTTCGGGCAGCCCAACCCCTTTGCGGGGTACCTGGCGCTGGCGCTCCCCCTGGTGGTGAGCCTGGCCCTGGGACCGCCAGGCCGCTGGCGGCCGCCGCCCTTGCCCGTGGCCCTGGGGCTGGCCCTGGCGGGCGTCCTGATCGGCGGTGGTATCGCGCTGTCGCTCTCCCGTGGCGCGTGGCTGGCGACGCTGGCCGCCCTGACAGTGGTCTGCGCGCTGCACAGCCGTTGGGCGCGGCTGGCCCTGGCGCTGGGGGTGGGGCTCCTGCTCATGGTGGGCATGGCCGGCGCTGCCGATGCGCTCCCGCCCCAGGTGGTGAGCCGCTTTGCCATCGTCACCCGCTATCTGAGCGTGTTTGATGCCCGCCAGGCCGTGGTGACGCCGGAGAACTACGCCATCGTGGAGCGCATGGCCATCTGGCAGGCGGCCGCGGCCATGGTCGCCGACGCTCCCCTGCTGGGCGTGGGCAGCGGGACCTTCGACCTGGCCTATCGCACCTATGCGCTGCGTGGGTGGCCGACGCCGCCCGGCCACGCGCACAACGCCTACCTGACGGTCCTGGCGGAAACGGGTATCGTGGGCGCGCTCGCGCACGGATTGGTGCTGCTGGGGCTCTTTTTGCTGCTAGGGACTGCCCTGCGACGTTTCAAAAGGGAAGGGGCACCGTCCGATGGCTATCCTCTGGCCCTGGGTGTTCTGGGGATGCTGGTGGCCCTGAGCGTCCACAATTTGCTCGACAACCTGTATGTGCATGGCATCCCGGCGTACCTGGGGCTGATGGTGGGTGCGGTGACCGCAGCGCTGCCGGCCGCACGCCAGTCCGGGCAATCTTCCCCGTGAGGTAGGCATGGCATCGACGTCGGAACCGCAGCGGTCGTCCGCCGACGCACGTTCCCCGCGGGACTGGGAGCAGGCCGCCGCGGAAGAGCCGGTGGACACGGAGCCGTCCCTCAGTCAACGCTTCTTCCATCGCCGCACCCTGCTGTCTTTCCTGGTCGGGTTCGGCTTACTGGCGTTCTTCTTCGCCCGCCTCGATCTCGACATGGGCGCCGTTTGGGGGCACCTGCGCGGGGTGAACCTGGGGGTGTTTGCCCTGGGGGTGGGAGCCTACTTCCTCTCGTTCCCGGTGCGGGGGCTGCGCTGGCGTCTGCTGCTGACCAATGTTGGCCTCGACCGCGGCGGCAAGCTGCCCTCGGTCTGGGGGCTTGCCGAGATCATCCTGATCGGCTGGTTCGCGAACTGCATCGTCCCGGCCAAGCTGGGCGACGCCTACCGGGCCTACCTCCTCAAGAAGCACGCCCAGGTGAGTTTTTCCAGCACCGCCGGGACCGTCGTGGCCGAGCGGCTCGCCGACATGATGGTGCTGTTCGGGCTGCTCTGCCTCTCGGCCCTGACGCTGCTGGGCGGCGTCAACCAGGATAAGGCCGCGCTGGTCGTGGGGCTGGGCTTCGTCCTGTTCCTGGGTATCGTGTCCGGCATCGGCCTCATGCGGTTCTTCGGGCACACCCTGTCCCACCGCCTCCCCGCCCGGCTGCAACCGATGTACCTCCGCTTCCACGAGGGGACGCTGGGGAGCTTCCGCCAACTGCCACTGCTGGTGGTCCTCACCATCGTGGTCTGGCTGCTGGAGGCCAGCCGGATGTACCTCGTGACCCGCTCCCTCAACCTGTCGCTCGACTTTCCCTTTATCCTCTTTGTGGCCCTGGCGAACTCCCTGTTGACGGTGGTACCCTTTACCCCCGGCGGCCTGGGCCTGGTGGAGAACGGGGCGGCCGAGTTGTTCCTGCGGGCCGGGGTGCCCAAGGAGCTCGCCTTCTCGCTGGTCTTGCTGGACCGGGGTATCAGCTACTGGGGTGTCGTGGGATCGGGGTTCCTGGTATTCTTATTCAGCAAGAAGAAGTAAGCACGGGGTCAGCCATCGGGTGCGAGCCTTCACGCATGCGTATCGCCATTGATTACACCGCCGGGGTGCAGCAGCGGGCGGGTATCGGCCGCTTCACGCGCGAACTGGTCCACGCACTGCTCGGGGCAGGCTCCGGGCACGATTTCGTGTTGCTCCAGCCCCGCGGCCGTCCTCGCGTGCCGGACGCGCTGCCGCCCGGCGCAGCCGTCCGGACCCTGCCGGTGAACGCGCGCATGGCTACCATCCTCTGGCACCGGCTGCGCTTACCGGTCCCGGCTGAGGTCTTCACCGGGGCGTGTGACATCTTCCACGCGCCCGACTACGCGTTGCCGCCGCTGCGCCGGAGCAAGGGCATTGTGACGGTCCACGACCTGGGCTTTGTGCGCAACCCTGCCTGGTACGTGCCCGCGCTGACCCGATACCTGTCCCGCGCCGTCCCGGACGCAGTGCGGCGGGCGGACCTCGTCCTGGCGGACTCCGTCGCGACCAAGCAGGACCTGGTGGCCTGGCTGGGCATCGCCCCGGAGCGCGTGGCCGTCGTCTACGGCGGCGTGGCGCCCCACTTCCAGCCGCGACGGGATGCCGCCGCGGTCCGTCAGATCCGGGAACGCTACGGGCTGCCCGGCCCCTACCTGCTCAGCGTGAGCACCCTGGAGCCGCGCAAGAACCTGGTCCGACTGCTGGAGGCATACGCCCAGCTGCGCGCCCGGCGCAGCCCGGTCCCCGACCTCGCCATCGCCGGCGGACGGGGCTGGCTCTTCGAGGAGATCGACCGACGGACGGAGGAGCTGGCCCTCGGTGGCGCGGTCCGCTTCCTGAGCTACGTCCCCGACGCTGACCTGCCGGCGCTCCTGTCCCTGGCCGAGGCGCTGGTCTTTCCGTCACTGTATGAGGGCTTCGGGCTCCCGCCCCTGGAAGCGATGGCCTGCGGTACGCCCGTCGTGGCCTCCACGGCCCCGTGCCTGCCCGAGGTGCTGGGGGATGCCGCCCTGCTGGTGGACCCCCTGGACGTCGAAGGGCTGGCGAACGCGCTGGGGCGGGTCCTGGAAGACCGCAGCCTGCGCGCGGCGTTGATAGCCCGCGGCCATGAGCGGGCCCAGGCGTTCCGCTGGGACCGGGCCGCGCGGGACGTACTGGCCGTGTACGAGCGGCTGGGAGCCAACCGCACCCCCTCCCCGGCACCAGAGCCTTTTCAAAGTCATGGAGCGCCAGGTGAATCCGTTCGTGGTGAGCCTGTCGAACCATGAACGGATTCACCCATCCGTCCTTCGACACGCTCAGGACGAATGGGGCGGGC
>JACQUQ010000165.1 GCA_016210175.1 Chloroflexota bacterium
CTTGCCGCGCATGCCGCGTTGCATCATCATGCGCAGGGCGGAAGAGAGGTCGCCCTGCGCCAGAAGGTAATCGGACAGCTCGTCCATCAGCTCGTCTTCTTGCAGGTCGATGACCTTCTGGCTGCCATCCCAGCGGGAATAGCGAAAATAGGACATGATCTCCCCTGCCTCCTGATGGGCTCCGCCTCCCCGCACCCTATCCCAGCCCCAAGTGTTCAAGCGTAGCCCACATCATACTCGTTTTTTGTGGGGTGTCAAGGGAAGCCCGCATACTTGCTAGGAGTTGAACGACCGTTATTGCACGCACCGCAGGGTGATGCTTGACGGCCCGGCGGTCACAAGTGCTATCATGCAAGATGAGCATCGAAGGGAAGGGGGCGGCGATGGCGGTCCTGCCCATCATCGTGGTCGGCGATCCGATCCTCCGCAAACGGACGCGCCGGGTGCCAACTGTCCACGATACGACGGTACAACGGCTCATCGACGATATGATCGAGACCATGCGGACAGCCCATGGGGTCGGGCTGGCGGCCCCTCAGGTGGGGGTGAGCCTGCGTCTGGCCGTGGTGGGCATGCCGGAGCAGCCGGTGCTGGTCCTGGTGAACCCGCGGGTGCTGCGCCGCTCCGGCAAGCGCCAGGTCGAGGAAGGCTGCCTGAGCATTCCGGGCTACGTGGGCCTGGTCACCCGCTCGGTGCGGGTATCGGTAGCGGCCCTGGACCGGACGGGAGCAGAGTACCGGGTGCTGGGGGCCACGGGGCTGCTGGCCCAGGCCCTGGAGCACGAAATCGACCACCTCAACGGCATCCTGTACCTGGACCACCTCGTGGCCCACGACGCCCTCCGCCGGGCCGGTGTGGAGGTGGCAGACCACCCGGTCATCGAGGAGCCGGCGCCCGCCACGGTGGGCCTGGACGGGTAAGGGAACCTCCGCTGAGCAGTCGCCTCGCCTGCCGGAGCACCTGCCCCGAAGGGCGCTCGTACAGCGCCGGCGCCGGTGTACCGTAAGAGACGGTGCCTCGTCATGGCAGCGTACTGCCCGGCGAGGCACCGTCTCTTTGACGCTCAGCCCTGTGCCGGTCGGCTACTGTGCCTGCGGGTCGTCCTGGAAGAGGCCGAACACATTCCCCTGCGGGTCCTGGATGAAGGCGAAATGCCCTACCCCCGGAATGGGCGCCGGCGGGTGCAGGATAGTGCCCCCCAGCGCGGCCGCACGCGCGCTGCTTTCGTTGACCGACTCCACACTGATGTAGATGGTGATGGGCTGGCCGGGCTGCTGGCGGACCATCATGCCGCCGTTGACGCCCTGTTCCCCCTCACCCACCGTCGTAATGAGCCAGTAGTCTACCCCAGGCATCCCCGCGGGCGCGATCTGCCACCCAAAGAGGCCGCGGTAAAACTCCTGGAGCCTGGGAACGTCGTCCCCCGGAATCTCGAAGTGGACGATGGTATGGGCCACGCTCAGTCTCCTCTCTGGTATCTGCCGGTGCAGGACCTTCGTCGGCGAAGCTGCGCTGTACGGGGCGCTGCCGCCGTTTGCGCCGCGGTGGAGCGCTCCACCTCACCAGAACGACACGCCGGCGGAAATGTTCCCGCCCTTCGGCCCATTCCGCCCAGGTCCGTGCTCCCCTGGGTGCAGTCCACCAGATTTTGCTGAGCGCCAGGAGAAGCAGTCCCGACCCCTCCCCCGGCTCCTCTCCACAGCAGGAAGGAGAGAAAGGCGCGCCCCGATGCCGTCGATTTCGACTTCATTGGCGATGCGTGGCGGATCAGCTTCCCGCGCTCTTCCCTCACCGACACGCAGGGATTCCCCAGGCAACCCCAACGATCACCTAGCAGTGTACGACCGACGGTGGCACGGTCAAACACGTCGGCGTGAACGATCAGTCAGTACGCGGCCCTGGGGTCATGGTCGGCAAGCATTCAGGGGCTTTTCAGGCGCGCCGCCGCGCGGTTCATGTCCCGCACATCGGGTCCGGCCCATTCTTGATGAGAGGCGCCCGCCGGGCGGGTCCGGTGCGGCGCGCTGCCCTGAACTGGCAGAGGTCTCCGCGGAGCGCTGGCTTCCGCCGCATCCCCGTAGGGGGAGAACTGGAGCACAGCCGTGGCCATCCTGAGAGTGCTCACCGTTATCTTGCCCGTCCTCTTCCTGGTCGCGGCCGATCTGCTGCGCCATACCGTGTTGCTCCAGCAGCTCCACACGTTGCCTGGATTTCTTGCCACGTACGGGGCGGTCGCCGTGGCAACGGCAGCATTCTCGTGGGGAGTATTCCGCGCGATCACCAAGCTCCAGCGCCAACTCGTGGAGCAGAACGAGCGGCTGGCAACCCTGAACCGCGTGGCCGCGGTCCTGGCCGAGAATATGGACTTGCAGCAACTCCTGGAGGTCGCCCTGGACAGCGTCCTGGCGACGATGCGGGTGGAGATGGGGTTGATCTGTCTCCTGGACCAGGAGCATGAAGAACTGGCTTCGGTCTGCCAGCGTGGCCTGTCCGCGGCCATGATACAACGCGTCAGGCGGCAGAAGCTGGCGGACGCGCCTGCGGGAGCTCAGGCGGTGCGCACGGGGCGGCCCGTCATCAGGGAACGCATCTTCGAGGACCCGCACGTGAGCGAGCTGGCCAAGCAAGAGGGGATACGCTCTTCCGTGAGTGTGCCTTTGCAGGTGCAAGGTGAGGTGACCGGGGTGCTGGCGATAGTCAGCCGTCATGAGCGCCATTTCCTGCCGGCAGAGATTGAAATCCTGACGAACTTGGGACACCAATTGGGACTGGCGATCCGCAACTCCGTGTTGTACGAGGAAACACAGCGCACCAATGCTGAACTGACCACACTGCTCGCCGTGGGGAAAGCCGCGACATCATCGCTGCATCTGCACGAGATGCTGAGCCGCGCGCTGGATACCCTCGTGGAGGTCACCGCCGTGGAGGCGGCAGAGGTCTGGATCACGGAGGGATCCGAGGTGGTGTTGCAAATGCACCGTGGGGCCTGCGCCGGGGCCTTCTTAGAGCGATCGCGCTTTGCGGTCGGGGAGGGATTCCCCGGGATTGTCGCGGCGACCAGGACGCCGCTGATCACCCACACCCTGTCGCAAGATCCCCGCTTCCTGCGCCAGGAGGTGAAGGACGCGGGCTTTCAGACCTTCGGTGTCTGGCCGCTGCTCCACGGTGAGAAGCTGTTTGGCGTGCTGGCCGTTGCCGCGCGTGCTCCGGAAGCGTTGCACCGGGCGCGCGAGCTCCGGTTGATGGAAGGCCTGACCGAGCACCTGGCGATTGCCATCGAGAACGCGCTGCTCCATCAGCAAGTACAGGATGCCGCGATCGTCGAGGAACGGGAGCGGATCGCCAGAGAGATGCACGACAGCTTGGGCCAGGTATTGGGGTACATCAACACCCAGATTCTCGCCCTGCGGCAGTTACTACGCCGGGATGCCAAAGCAAGCGCGCTGGAACACCTGGGAGAGATGCAGGAGGCGGTGCAGCAGTTGTATGCCGACGTGCGGGAGGGTATCCTGGGGCTGCGGAGTTCTGCCGGGAAAGCTGACGGACTGGTCCGCGCGCTGGAGGGATACCTGGAGCGGTACCGGTCGATGGTCGAGTTCCAGGTAGTCCTCGAGGTCTCCCCCGAGGCCACAGCGGTCCGGCTGCCCCCTGCCAGTGAGGTCCAACTGGTGCGCATCATCCAGGAAGCGCTGAGCAACGTGCGGAAACACGCTGGTGCGACCCGGGCGACCGTTCGCCTCGTCGTGGCAAACGGTCTCCACGTCTCGGTCGCGGACGACGGCTCGGGCTTTGACCTGTCGGCACGGTTCTCCACCGGGTGGCCCCGGTTCGGGCTCCAGACCATGCGCGAGCGTGCTGAGGCCGTGGGGGGACACTTCGCGGTGGAAAGCGCTCCGGGGCAGGGCACCCGGGTCATCGTGACGCTGCCCGTCGCGTCGGAATAGGGAAAGAGGCGTCATGCGCGTCCTCCTCGTCGATGATCACGCGCTGTTTCGTGCCGGGCTGGCAGGTTTGCTGCGGGCCTCCGGCTTGGAGGTGGTGGGACAGGCAGGGGATGGTGAGGAGGCCATTGCCAAAGCACGCGAGCTGCGCCCCGACCTCATCTTTATGGACATCACCATGCCGCGCCGGAACGGGTTAGAGGCGACGCGCGCGCTCAAGGCGGAGATCCCGGATTTGACCATTGTCATGCTCACCGTATCGGATGACGAGCGGGACCTCTTCGAAGCTATCAAGAGCGGGGCCGCGGGCTACCTCCTGAAGAATATGCAGCAAGAGGAATTCGAGGAGTTCCTGGAGCGCCTCAGGCGTGGTGAGCCCCTCATCTCGCCAGCCCTGGCGCACAAACTGCTCCAGGAATTCGCCCGGCTCAAGGAAGCCGAGGGCCGGCTAAGCGCCCGGGACGGCCTCAGCGACCGAGAGCAGGAGGTCCTCCAGCTTGCGGCCAGGGGCGCGACGAACCGGGCCATCGCCGATGCCCTGTTCATCAGCGAGAATACAGTACAGTTCCATATGAAAAACATTCTGGCCAAGCTGCACCTGCGCAATCGGGGGGAGGTGATCGCCTGGGCCTTCGCCCATGGGCTGCTCCCCCGGACGGACGATCCGCACCCGCCGGAAGGAACGTAACGCACCGACGCTACCGGTTGCTCCGATGTCACCGTGAGGTAGTCCTCTCTGCTGGGAGGACTACCTTTTTGTGGGGGAGAAAAACTACTGGTCCCAGTAGGGGGAAACCACCGGGCTCCGCGTTCTCTGGGGGGCCGACAGCACCCATAATCATCATAGGGATAGCGGTCATGCGCGAGGAGCGCCGCGGCCCGGAGGACGAAGAACGCCCCATGAGGTGGGACCATGCAGCAGCGACGGGTAGTGCTGGTGGGCGACGACAACCTGCTAGCGACCGGGATAGCCCTGCTGCTTCAGGCCCAGCCGGAGATCGGCGTCATCATAGCGCCGATCCTCGATGCGGCGGCCAGCCTGGCACTGGTGGCGCACGTCCTGCGGGACAATGCAGGGATCACCGTCATTGCGGTCAGCCTGGACGGACCCGACATGAACGTGTACTGGGCTGCAAGCGTACGACAGGCTTCGCCAACAGAGCTTCTGTCTGCGATATACGACAGCCAAGCCGCCTGGAGCAGTACAGCACAGGGGGAGGGACCTATGGCGTGACGCTACGAACTGGCTGATCGGGCAGACTATCGGCAGGAAAGGAGCACTGGAGACATGAAGCGCATCGGATTGCTGGCGCCAGTGGGGCTCGCACTCGCTCTCGTGGCCGCAGCCTGCACCAGCGCGGTTTCCCAGGAGGACCATGATGCCTTGAAGACCCAGTTGGAGGCCGCCAAGTCGGGCGTCGTCCAGGCGGGAAACCTTCAGCCGGCCCCCGCCGAGAAGCAGCTCACCGGATGGGACACCCCTGAGTCCATGAGAGGCGGTTTGCGCCTGGTCGTGACGTACGACTCTAGCGGGCCCGATGCCTGGGACCCCAAGGCCCATCCCCTGGTGTACCTGACCAGCGAGGGCATGGGCTACAACCATCGCCCGTCCAAGACCAACAAGCTGCCGGGGGTGCAGGTCATCGACGCCACCACAAAGGAGGTGGTCGCGTCGAAGCTCTATGATCTGGGAGGCGAGCCGACGATGACGCCCCACGGGTTGGGCGTCTCGCCGGACGGGAAGTGGAGCTACATCGGCTTTACGGACAAGCTCCCCTCTGGAGAAAACCGGCAGTTGACCCTCGTCATCAATACCCGGACCCTCAAGCTGGACAAAGTCTTAACCCACCAGGGGGGACAGAGGCTGCACCACGTCATGGGGTTCACGGACGCGCAGGGACGCGACCGCGTCGTGCTGGAATACGGGTTCGGAGCGAACGGCGGCCCGCACTTCATGGTGGACCCCAAGGACAATAACAAGGTGGTGCGGGCGATAACCGTCGAAGATACCGGATACAAGATGGGCCATCCGTTCTTGACGGTCGATCCCGCGGCCAAGTTCCTCTACGTGTCCCTCGTGGCACCGGCGTGGCGGGACGAGCTCCATAATACCGGTGGGATCGCGAAAGTCAACGTGGAGACGGGCGCGGTCACCGTCGTCCCGTACACCGGGGACCATCCCATCGGCATCGCCCACACGGCGGATGGCCAGTACACCTACGTGGCTGACGGCCACGGCAGCCTCGTCTACAAGATCGACAACAAGGAGAACAAAGTCGTCGGCAATACCAGCGCCGGTATAGCGGGACCGTACGGCCTGGCCCTGAACTGGGACGAGTCCGAGCTTTGGGTCGTGGGCAAAGGCGAGGGAAGCCACAACACCGGCGGGGTGCTCGGGGTCATCGACACGAAGACCTTCAGGCCGGCGAACACGTTCAATCAGCCCGTCAACATCGGCGGGGCGGTCATCGACCATGCGTTCCTCCACCCGGATCCCAACGTGAACGAGCTCTGGGTGAGCAGCGCCGGGACCTGGGAGACCATCGTGGTGGACCTGAACACGAAAGCGGTCAAGGCCCGCATCCCCTCTCCCAACGGTGGGGACACCCACTCCGGCGCCTTCGTCCGGTACAACCCGGACTGGACCGGTGAGGTGCTGGCGGACCATGGCGGCCCCCACACCGCGATGTATAAGGTGCGACAGGGTATCGTTGCGAAGCTGGCCGCCGCACGGCCCTAACGCTGTGGGTGTGTCCGCAGCCTGTGAAGGGCTACGGACACACCCAACAGAGGATGCCCGGCAGAAGCATCGGGGAGAACGACGATGAAGAGGAACTTCATAAAGCTGGTGGGCGGTATCATGCTCTTGATGGGGGCCGTCGCTGTGCTGCCTGCCTGTGCTAGCTCCAGCGGAGGGAGTACGCTGACGCCCCCGGCCGAACCCCAACCGGTAGCGCAGCCTGCTCAAGCGGCGCCGGCCGCTCCCGCGGCAGCCCACCCCGCAGCCAGCGCCGCGCAGCCCGCCAATCCTCAGCCGGCAACCCAGCCCGCGAAGACGGCAGCCAATGATCTGCTGGCACCAGGAAAGCTCATCTTCGAAAAGACGGCCGGCGGGGTGGGATGCGCCTTCTGCCACGGGCTGGATGGCAAAGGAACGGGACCCGCTGGGGTGAATGCCGCCGACATCCGGGGGGCGACCGAGAGCCAAGTTCGGGGTGCCCTTCAGGGAGGCGTGGCGATGATGAGCGCCGTCAAGCTCGATGACGACGAGATCACGGCGGTGGTGGCGTATCTGCAAACGCTCAACTGAGCAGCCGTGACGTGGCGGTCAAGTAAGCGCCCGAAGTTCCTGCATGGTGGCTCTCATGCGTCTGCGCATCTCGGTACTCGTGACAATAGGGTTTGGTGGGTTGGTGTTCTTGGCATGCACCCAACCGGGAGCGGTGGAGCAGCCGGTCGCCACCTCCGCCGCGGTGCCACCGTCCCGGCCGGCAGCGCCGGAGAAGCCGGCGTTCTGCCCGGCCACGGGAGCAGGCGCATTGCAGGACATCGGTGACACGCCGGCAAGCCCGTACTTCGTCCATCATCCGACCTCCGGGCTGGGCGACGTGCCCACAGTCATCTTCATTCCCGGCGGAGCAGGCCTCCAGCGCAACGCTCGCCGGGCGTGGGAAAATTATCTGGCGGACGGGCAAGGTATCGAGCCGTTGCGTATCATCATCCCCTACTCAGTCGGTTTCGAGTACTTAGAGGAGTTCCCACGCACCTTCGCGATCCTCGATGAAGTCCTCGCCTGCTACGGCGGTGACCCAGGGAAGGTCCATGTCGCAGGTGTCTCGAACGGTGGTCTGGCGGCCTTCGCCCTCATGCTCCAGCAGCCTGAACGCTTCGCTACCCTGCTCGGCGCTCCGGGGGAATTTCCGGATATGGACCCAGCGGCATGGAGCAAGGCGCTGGCCGGAAAAGCGGTCTTCAACGGGGTCGGGGAACATGACACTGACTGGAAACCTGAAGTCAAAGAAACCCATGCTGCGCTGGTAGGCGTGGGCATCGACTCGGTCTACGTCGAGTTTCCTGGTCAGGGTCATACCGTCAGAGCGGGCTTCGACCAGCGCGTTTTGTTCGATTTTTGGCTGAAGCATTCTGCTCTCCAACCCACGAGCGCGCCTGACACCAGCAACGATATGGATTGCCGGTAGGATGGACCAGACTCAGACCGACTGTGACGAGCGCTTATGCGTGAAACGATTGCGACAGGGAATGGATCACATGCCGAGTCGCTTTTGGCGGGAGGGAATGCTATGGAAGCGCTAGCCTGCGCGAGGCGCTCGGACCAGAGC
>JACQUQ010000175.1 GCA_016210175.1 Chloroflexota bacterium
CCTCCAGCACCCACGCCAGATAGCCCGGGTGCATGCGGTACAAGGTGGAGCAGGGGCACACCACCGGGTCCAGACAGAACACCAGCTTGTCGGGGTTCTCGCGGGCCAGGCGGCTGACCAGGTTGATCTCCGTCCCAACGGCCCACTGGCTCCCCGGCGGCGAGTCCGTCACCGCCCGGACGATGAACTCGGTGGAGCCGTTGCAGTCGGCGGCCTGGACCGTCTCCAGGGTACACTCGGGATGCACCACCACCTTGATCCCCGGATACCGCTCCCGGGCGGCCGCGACCTGGGCGGCGGTGAAGCGCAGGTGGACGGAGCAGTGGCCCTGCCAGAGGATGAGGCGGGACCGCTCCAGTTGCTCCAGGGTGTTGCCGCCCAGGGGCTTGCGCCAGTCCCAGACGACCATCTCCTCCAGGGGGATGCCCATCGCCACGCCGGTGTTACGGCCCAGGTGCTGGTCCGGGAAGAACAGGACCTTCTCCCCTCGCTCCAGGGCCCAGGTCAGCACCGCGCGGGCGTTGGTGGAGGTGCAGACGATGCCCCCGTTGCGCCCGCAGAAGGCTTTCAGCGAGGCCGCGGAGTTCATGTAGGTGACCGGCACCACGGAGCCTGCTGGAAGGGCCTCCTGGAGCTGGTCCCAGCAGTCTAGTACGTCGTCGTGGGCCGCCATGTCGGCCATGGAGCACCCGGCGGCCCTGTTGGGGAGGACCACCTTCTGGTGCGGCTGGCTGAGGATATCGGCGCTCTCGGCCATGAAGTGGACGCCGCAGAAGACGATGAACTCGGCATCGCCGCGCTCGGCGGCCCACTGGGAGAGCTTGAAGGAGTCGCCCTTGAAGTCGGCGAACTGGATGATGTCTTCCCGCTGGTAGTGGTGGCCCAGCACCACCGTGGAGGCTCCCAGCCTGGCCCGCGCCCGCGCGATGCGCTTGCTGATCTCCTCACCGCTGAGGTTCCAGTAGGGCATCGGGATGTCCCGCTGCCAAAGCACAAAGGCCCCCTCTTGGCTCAAGGGGACCGTGGTCAGGCTCTTGTCCGTCTCGCAGACACCGTTCTGGGTCTGCCATACCAGCACATCGTCGAGGACTTTCATCTATCCTTCCCTCCCCTGCGGGACCATACCCCGTCACGTTGGTGGTAGGGGGGCCACCATATAGGGAGACCCCGGCCGACGCCGGGATTTTCACACCGCTATTACGTAGATTTTATCACAAAATCGTCCGTTCGTCACCCTACCGCCACCAGCTCGCCCTGGAGCGACCAGGCGCTGGCCCGCGTGATCGTGACCGTGACCAACTCGCCCCGCAGGTCGCTCACGCCGGCCGGGAAGTGGACCAGCTTGTGGGTACGGGTGCGGCCCTCCCAGTTGCCCAGGGCGTCCCGCTTCTCCACCAGCACCTCGACCTCCCGGCCCACCAGGGCGGCGTTGATACCCGCTGCAATGCCCTCCTGGAGTTGCTCCACCTGGCGCAGGCGGGCCTGCTTCACGTCCTTGGGCAGGTCGTCGCTGAGCTTGCGGGCGGCGATGGTGCCCGGCCGCACCGAGTAGGCGGCCACGTGCACCACGTCGAAGCGGACCTCTTCGAGCAGGTCCACGGTGCGCTGGAACTGCTCGTCGGTCTCGCCGGGGAAGCCCACGATGACGTCGGTGCTCAGGCCCGCCTCCGGCATGGCCTCCCGAATGTCGGCGATGAGGCGGCGGTACTCGTCGCGCGTGTACGTCCGCCGCATGGCCTGGAGCACGTCGTCGTCGCCTGCCTGGAAGGGCACGTTGATGTGCTCGCACACCTTGTCCAGGTCGGCCACGGCCCGGATGAGCTTGCGGGTCATGTAGCGCGGGTGGGAGGTGAGGAAACGGAGGCGGGCCAGACCGTCGATACCGTTCAACTCCGTCAGCAAGTCGGCCAGGTCCGGCTGGCCGCGGAGGTCCAGGCCGTAGGCATCCACGGTCTGGCCCAGCAGGGTCACTTCTCGGACGCCGCGCTCCGCCAGCGCCCGGACCTCGGCCACGATCTCCTCGGACGGACGGCTCACCTGGCGCCCGCGCCGGTAGGGGACGATGCAGAAGGTGCAGAACTCGTCACAGCCCTTGATGACGGGGACGAAGGCCGTCGGTCCCGTCGGGTTGGGCACCACCGGCCCCTCGTCCTGGCACGAGGCCAGGTCGGCCCGCTCCCGCGCCACCTCCAGCAGGGGATCGTACACCTGGGGCCGCATGAAGACGTCCACGTGGGGGAAGCGGTGCTGGAGATCCTCGGTCTTGGGACCGACCATGCAGCCCATGAGCGCGATGACGGCGTTCGGGTTCTTGCGCTTGAGGGGCCGCAGGGCGTGGAGCTTGTTGGCGACCCGGTCCTCGGCGTGCTGGCGCACTACGCAGCTATTGACCACCAGGATATCGGCCGCCTCGGGGGCCTGGGCTGCCTGGAAACCCAACCGTTCCAGGTGGGCGCCGAGGCGCTCCGAATCCGCCACGTTCATCTGACAGCCGATGGTCCAGATATAGTAGGATCCCATGTCTCCTTCCCTTACGCTTCCCGCCGATGTCGTGGGCCTGCTGCGGCGCGAGGGTGTAAAGAAAAACCCGTCGCGGAGACGGGTTTCTGCCGGTCGATCCTCGGCGCCAGCCGCAGAGAGGACCGCAGCCAGAGTCGGTCTTACTCAAAGTACGGAGATGAGGATGGCGGAGGGAATGGGATTCGAACCCATGACCCGGCTTTCACCGAGTAACCGCTTAGCAGGCGGCCGCACTAGACCACTATGCGATCCCTCCACAGA
>JACQUQ010000163.1 GCA_016210175.1 Chloroflexota bacterium
CCCGTTGTTAAGATGGTGCGAGTCTACTGGGGGAGCGGGCGGGCGTCAAGCCCGTAGCCGTAGCCCTTGCCCTTGGGCCATCCCCGTTCCCTTGCGCCGTCTGTTGGGCATCCTGCGGGCGCTCAGGGGCATCCTGCGAGCGCCCTACGCTGCTGCTCCTGCCAAGGTGTCAGCGTGGGGCGCTGCCTTCTCCTCCCGCTTCTTCTCCTTCGGCTTCCCGGTCTCCTGGGCCATCTCCTGCACCTGGCGCCAGGCCCCATCTTCCGCTTCCTGGGCCTGGGCCAGCTTGCCCAGCAGGGCTTCCAGCCGGGCCGCCAGTTCCTCCGCTTCCCGCTCCAGGGCTTCCCGTTCCTGCTTGTGGGCTTCCCACGCTTCCACCAGTGCGGTAGCTTCCAGGGCCTCAATGTGGCTGCACTTGCCCCTGAACGAGAAGCCCTCGCAGTCACAGTGCCCGTCCCGGACGGCGTGCCACATCCCCGGATGGCTGGCGCTGGACACCAGTCCGGCCGTGGCCGTGCCGTTGCGGATGGTCTTGTACGCCCCGCCCCGCAGGGTGATGCCGTACTCCCTGAGCATTTGCCCCCCCGCTTGCTGCGCTGTCGGCCCTGCCGGTCCCTTCTCTATGATATCAGTTTATACGCTTTGGCTTGCAATGTCAATGGGTTGACCTATCAAAGTTTTCTATCGGTAACGCTTTGACTGATAGAGAAAGTCTATACGTTACGACTTGCGGGAAGGGCAGGATGATGGTAGGATGGGGGGGCAGGAGGTAAGGTATGACCCAACAGGAACGCAGTGAGGCAGCACGGCGGCTGGCGTCATTCCGGCGGCGGGAGGTGCGCACCTGCACGGTGTGCGGGGCACACTTTGAGGGAACCATACGAGCTATCCATTGCTCTATCAAGTGCCGCAATGCCGACTACTGGCGAACACACCGGGCGGAGCTTGCCGAGAAGCGCCGCCAGCGGCGGACCGGCCCGGCACCAGCTTCGGAACCGGCCCCCGGCGCCGAACCAGCACCAGCACCAGCGCCAGGAGGAGCACTGAACCGCTCCGGGAAAAGTGGAGGCTATAACCCTTGAGAGGAGGAAGTCATGCAACGACCGGGGCGGTATCCCGCGGAGGTGCAGGAGCGGGCAGTGCGCTGGGTACCGGAGCACCAGCAGGAGTATCCCTCACTGTGGGCGGCCATCACCTCGATAGCTAGCGACGAAGTGTAGCATGACGCCGGAGACGTTGCGCCAGTGGGTCAGACGCGTTGAGGTCGATGCCGGAGCGCGGCCGGGGCTGACCACCGACGAGCGCAAACGGCTGAAGGAACTGGAGTGGGAGCACCGGGAGCTGCGGCGGGAGAACGAAATCCTGAACGCGGCCTCGTCTGCTCTGAAAATCCCGGCTCCGGCCGCCGGCGGGGCAAACTCCGCCCTTTAGCCGGCGGCCACCAACTGCTCGGAGGTGCCCCGCGGCTTCAGCTCCACCTGGATGCCCAGGCCCTCCAGCCGCCGCACCAGACGCCGTTCCACCATCTGCCGGTCCCGCTCGTCAAAGTAGTTCGCCCCAAGATCGCTGTACACTTCCCCGTAGGCCAGCAAGTGATAGACGATCACCAGGATGCTGTGTCCCACTGCCATGGCGGCCTTCTGTTTGCCCCGGCGCGCCGCCAGCCGCCGGCATTGGGCGGCCAGATAGGTCCCCTTGCTCCGGGCCACCGCAAAAGGGCGCAGACGCTCCGCGATCCCCGCACTCACCCGCTCGATGCTCTCGTCCAGGGCATCGATGTGGCACAACTGCTCTCGCAGCAGAAAGCGCTGATGCGGACCCATCCGCGCACTGAGCGCTCGTTCCAGCGCCGCACGCTTCTCCCGCAGCCGCCCCTTCGCCAAGTCAGCGAGCAACTCCGGGTCGGCCTGCCCAGCTACCAGCGCCTCCAGCTTCGCTCGCCCCGACGCCCCCAGCACGTTGCTTGCCACATCCCCCAGCTTGATATTGGCCCCCTCCAACGCCTTCTGAAGCCGGTTCACTTCCGCCGCCCGTTCCCAAATCAGCGTGGTGCGATACCAGGTCAACTCCCGCAGTTCCCGCTGCGGCCGGTCCGGCACGAAGCTGGGCCGCAGCAGTCCATGCCGGAGCAGGTCAGCCAGCCACTCGCAGTCCCGCACAGCGGTCTTGCGGCCGGGCACCGCCTTGACGTGCTGGGCATTGACCAGCAGCAGCCTGAAATGCTCCTCCAGCAAGTTCCACAGGGGCTTCCAGTAGACGCCCGTGCTCTCCAGCACCACATGCGTCACGCCCCACTCGCCCAGCCAATCACCGAGCGCCAGCAGTTCCTCGGTGGTGGTCCCGAAAGGGCGAACCTGCTTCTTCCGCTGTCCGTCCGGCCCCGGCGCTGCCACACAGGCCACCGCAGTCTTCTTGTGCACATCGATCCCGCCACACTGCTGGTAGACCACATCCATCGGCCGCTCCTTTCCCGACCACGGTGCAGCGGGACGAGCGCCGACGCGACACAGCTTCTGCTCTTCGTGCCTCCTCGTGAGGAGCGACAGACGGTGCTTCCTAGCGCGGCATCAGGAGAGGTGCTCGGCATTCCCTGGTGGGAGGTAGGGGCGAATCTTGTATTCGCCCCACCCTAACCCCCAGGGCGAACACAAGGTTCGCCCCTACGGTTACTCCGAAGAGGTCTCCTGATCCTGCACTAGCGGCGCCCCGGGTCAGACTTTTTCCGGTCTCAGCACACCAATCCCGACACCGGGTTGATGACCTCCACCTGGAGCCGTCGGTCCAGCGCGTCGAAGTAGTCCGCCCACCAGTGGTGCACCACCGGATCCTGCACCAGGCCCAGGACCTGCCGTCCGAAAAGGTTTCCTGATTATGCACCAGGTCGAAGGGTTCAGGGCAGGCTTCGCCTCACCACGAGCGGGCCTGGCTTTGTCCGAAGAACGACGAAAAAGCCCTGGTGCTCATCTCCGGGCCTTTTCGTGCTTCCTCATCGGTCGGTTCGGGGAGCATCACGTGGCCCGACGCGTGGCGCTCCGGGGTTACGGTGTCTTCCCCAGGCCGGAGGCCGTGGGCTCGTCCAGGGCCAGGGCGAAGACCCGCCCCTGGGGAACGGTCCGAAATGCAGGGTCAGCATAGGTAAAGTACACCGGGCGCGGGCGGGTGGCCGCCACGACCTCGGCCACGGTCGCACGGGGGCGCTCGGGCCAGGACAGATCGGGATACAACCGGCGCAGGTTGTCCAGATACCAGGGCCACGCCAGCAGCCGCGCATCCAGGACCAGCACATCCTGCCGTACGCCAAGCACGGAGTGGACGTACCAGAGGCTGAAGGTCTCTCGGTCGTCTGCGGCGAGGACCACCGCCTGGGGCGCCAGACCCTCCAGCACCTCCCTGGCATACGCGACCGCCTCGCCATCGGCATGGACATCGACCGCGCTCCGGTGCTGGAGATAGCTCACCACGGGCAGGGCCGCCAGCGCCAGGCCACCCACCAGGCGGGCAAGCTCTGGGGTGAGGAGGAAAGCCCGGCGCTGGCGGCCCGCGCGGCGCGGGACCACAGTGGGGAGCGCGGCCAGGGCCGAGGCCGCGCCCACGCCCAGCGCCAGCGCCAGCAGCACGTAGAGAGGGAGCAGGTACACCTCGGAGTCGCGGGCAACGTAGTGCGCAGCCTGGGCCAGCACCAGCCCGCCGGAGAGGGCAAGGTGCCCGGCCAGGGCGCGGTGCTGCTGCCAGAGCACCCAGCCGCCCGTGGTGATGAGCAGGACGCCCGCCCAGCCGTACTGCTCCAGCACCAGGCGCGCTGCCGCCGGGATGCGCGCCAGCGCCGCAGTCGTGGGTGTCCCGGTGAGCATCCCGGCGTAGTCGCGGGCGGAGACCTGGGCAACGAAATTGGCGAGCGTCTGGGGGTCGCCCCAGTTGGCGACCGCCTGCTGGGAGGACCGCAGCGGCAGCAGCAGGTACGGGCTGAGCCCCAGCAGGAGCAGCCCCACCCCGACCGCCACCTCCCGGCGGCCCAGGGGCGGCAAGGTCCGCCGGGCCAGCCACAGGTACAGCCCGGTCCCCGGCGCCAGGAGCAGAATGGTCACATGGTGCGCCAGGGCCAGCCCGGCCACCAGGCAGCCCAGCGCCAGGACCGCCCGCGGTCGCCCTGCACGCCGGCCGTCGGTCGCGGCCAGCAGCAGCGCCAGGTTGGCCGCGACGAACAGGCTGTGCAGGGCGTAGACTTCGGTAATCACCGCTTGCGACCACAGCGCCGGGGTGAAGGCCAGCAGCAGCCCAGCGACCCCCGCCGCCAGGTCCCGCGCCCAGGGCGGGACCTCGGCGGGGCAGGCGCGCTGGACCGCGTACGCCAGGACTGCGGCGGCGAGCGCTGCGGACAGCGCCGAGAACAGGTTGAGGCGGAAGGCCGGTTCGCCCCACGGCAGCCACGTGAAGACCTTCCCCAGCACCACGTAGAGGGGATAGCCCGTCGGGTGCGCGATGCCCACCGCGCTCACCGCCAAGGCCAGCTCGCCGCTATCGATGCCCCCGTTCTTCCAGGTGATGCTGGGCGCCAGGGTCGGCAGATACCCGGCCAAGCTCAGCGCCGTCACCAGCACGGGAACCAACGGCTGAAGGCGCGCATGAACCGTATTGCGTGCTCGTGGAGGTGTGATCCGTGACACGTGATAGCATGCACCTTATCTGCTGGCGATGTGGACGTGATCCGCGACACTTGACAGCATGCTCGCGCTCGGATAGACTTATCGCAGTCTGGCACTCCATGCTGTCCGCAAGTTGACGTTTTATGTCTTGTTCTCGAACCGACCAGAGACTATAGTAGCACGTCTGACGTCCTGCGATGAAGTCATCGCACGTGTCGAGACCCCTGAGCTGGGAACAGTACCGGGCAGGAGGGTCCATGATTTCCACGGTGACCACGTCCACCGTTTCGACGATTACCGCGGTCCCCGGGGTATCAGCCAGCCTCGCGCTCGTGGCCGTCGTCCTCTTGCTGGTGCTGCTCATCCAGAAAGAAATGGTCAGCACCAACCGGGACGGCTGGCCACGGCAGCTGTCACGGGGCCTGAACGCTGGTATCGTACCATTGTTCATGGCCTTCGCGCTGATCCTGGGCCAACGTATTGTGGAGGCTTTCCGCTAGGTGCCCGACTCCTCTTGGCTCCCCTGAGACCCCACCGGTAGCCGTCGGCATGGCGGCTTTGACGTCCCGCGGTAGGCGACTCGCGCTGCATGGTCCGGCGATATCCGTGTGCCGACCAGGAGGGGGAATACCACGATGCGTCTCGAACGGAGTGGACACCCAGCCCTGATCCTGAACCACCGCCTCGTTGCCCTCGTCGTTAGCGTTCTCACCGTTGTTGCACTCCTGGTTCGAGTCCCCGCAGACTGGAGCGCGGTCTACGGCGCGGAGTTCGACCCCAGCAGTGTGAAGATCGAGCGTATCTCCCAAACCAGCGGGCGGGGGGGCGACCCGGTCACGGTCTGCGGCTCCGGCTGGGAGGCCGGCACCACCGTGACCCTGCGCTGGGACCAGCCCGCCGTCGACTTGGGAACGGCTACTCCCAAGACCGACAATACCCCTAGGGTACCCGATGATAGTTGCACCAGCTCCGAACCAAGCCCAGACAACCGCACCCGCATCGGGACCTTCCTGACCACGGTCACCATCCCGGCCGATGCCGGCAGCGGCCGGCACACCCTGACCGTCACCCAGACGACCACCGCCAACAAGGGCACCATCCCCACCAGCGGCACCTTCACCCGCACCATCACCTTTGACGTCACGGTGGATAAGCCCGCCATCACCCTCAACCCGACGACCGGGACCGAGGGCGCCCAGGTGACCGTGACGGGGATCAACTGGGAGCCGAACAGGACGGTCAGCCTCTTCTGGGACCAGCCCTCGACCACCTTGCCGACAACGACTGCCCAGGCGAACGGCACGCTCCCCGCAGGCGTGATCTTCAACGTGCCCACGGGGTCAGAGCCAGGGGCGCACACGGTGCTGGCGCGCCAGACCACCGCCAACGGGACCGTGCTCCAGGCCACCGCGACCTTCACCGTGACCGAAGGTGCGCCCACCATCGCCAGCTTCACGCCGACCAGCGGGCCGACGGGCACCGTGGTGACCATTACCGGGACCAACTTCCGCACCACCACGGGCGTGACCTTCAATAACGTAGCGGCTACCTTCACCGTGCAGTCCGCCACCAGCATTGTCGCGACCGTGCCCTCCGGGGCCACGGCCGGGCGCATCCGGGTGACCAACCCCGCGGGCACCGCCACCAGCACGACCGACTTCGGCGTGCAGCCCAGGATTACCAGCTTCAGCCCGACCAGCGCGCCGGTCGGCGCCCAGGTGACCATCACCGGCACCGGGTTCTCCGACAACACCATTGTCAGCTTCTTCAATAACGTCACGGCGCCAACCACCGTGGATTCCGCGACGAGCATCCGCGCCATCGTGCCCCCCGGAGCGACGTCGGGCCCCATCACCGCGACCAACCCGGCAGGCAGCGGCGCCAGCCCGACGAGCTTCGTCGTCATCGCGAAGTACGTCGTCACGGCCAGCACCACCAGGCCGATCCCCGGCAGCACCGTGACCCTCAGCGCGCAACTGGCCGAGGCCAACAACACCCCCATCAAGACCGCGGGCATCACGGTCAACTGGTCGCTGGCCGTGGCAGGCGGCAGCCTGTCCAGCGCCACCAGCACCACCAATAGCAATGGCATCGCGACGGTGGTCCTGACCACGACCGCTGACGCCGGCCGCAGCTACGATATTACGGCCAGCAGCACCATCGCAGGTCAGCAGGTCAGCGGCACCAGCCCCACCATCACCGCGGTGGACCTCGGCATCGCCGCGGTGGGGGCAACCACCCGCTCGGGCACCGTTACCGCCACCCTGACGGCGGACCCCCTGGTGGTGAAGGTCACTGACTCCACCGGCGCCGCCACCGTCAACCACCGGGTGGAGTTCGCCTTCGGGAGCGTACCGCCGGGCGCCACCGGCCACGACCTGGACCCGGCGACCACTGCCCTTGATACCAGCATCACCGTCCTGACGGACGGCAATGGCGAGGCCAGGGCCACGCTGAAGCTGGGCACCAAGGCCGGGGACTACACGGTGCAGGCGCGAGGCAACAAGCCGGACGGCACCGCCCTGAACGGCTCCCCAGTCACGTTCACCGCCACCGCGCAGGCCGGGGCGGCGAGCCAGATCGTCTTCGTGACCCCGCCGGGCGGCGGCATCGCCACCCAGGCGTTGAGCCCGCAGCCCGTGGTCGAGGTGCGGGACAACCAGGGCAACCCGGTGAAAACGGACCCCACAGCCACTACCGATGACAATGTGACCATCAGCTTCACCCCGAACACCAATGAGGAAGGGGCCACCCTGGGCGGCACGACGAGCGTGGCCGTGAACTGGACGACGGGGCGGGCTACCTTCACGAACCTGAGCATCAACCTGCGAGGAAGCTATCAACTGCGGGCCACGCTCACGGTGGGGGCCTCCACGTTCACCGTGGACAGCACCGCCTTGAGCGTCTCCCAGGGGGCCGCAGACCGTCTGGCGACGGTAACGGGCGGCGGCCAGAGCGCGCTGGTGGGGGCCACGCTCGGCAGCCCCTTCGTGGTCAAAGTCACCGACGCCGGCGGCAACCCGATCTCCGGCTTCACGGTGAACTGGAGCGTGACCGGGCCTGCCAACGCGACGGGGCAAGACCTCGATCAGGCGACGGCCGATGCCCAGACCAACTTCACGACCACGACCGACGCCAACGGGGAAGCGAAGGCCACCCTGACCCTGGGCAACCGGGCGGGCACCTACACCGTGCAGGCTACCGCCGCGGTCCCGAATGGCTCGCCGCAGACCTTCACGGCCACGGCCGTGCCCAAGCTGGAGGTCTTCACCGGGAATAACCAGCGGGTGGCGGTCAACGGGACCGCGACCCTGGTCGCCAGGGCCGTGAACGCCGCGGGCGGCCCGGTCGCAGGGGTGCAGGTAGCCTTCGGCTTCGCGACCGGCTCGGTTGGCGGCGGGAACCTGGCGCAGGGGACGGTCACGACCGGCACCGATGGCACCGCGAGCGTGGTGCTGACGGCGGGAGCCACCCGCGGGACCTACCGGGTGGACGCCTCCATCTCGACCACCGACTTCCCAACCTTGCCGCAGGGGGCAGTGCGCTCCGTCACCTTCACGACGGAGGCGCTCCCGAGCCTCACTTTGAACCCGGTCCAAGGCCCAGCCGGGACCGCGGTGACCGTCTCCGGCGCCGGCTGGAACGCGAACACCACCGTCACCCTAGCCTGGGACCAGCCCGCGACACCGTCCGCGGCCACAGCCACCACGAATAACAACGGAGCCTTCGCCAACGCCACGTTCAACGTGCCGAAGGGCTCGGAGCTTGGGCTGCACACGGTGACCGCGACCCAGGGCAGCAACGTCGCGGCCCGCGCCACCTTCACCGTCGAGCGAGCGCCGGCGACCAAGTTCCTGGTCGGCGTCGCCGCCACCCGGCCGGTGGCCGGGAGCGCCGTCAGGCTGCGCGCCCAGTTGGCCGACGTCGACGGAAACCCGGTGCCGACCGGGAACGTCCAGGTGACCTGGACCCTGACGCAGGAGGCGGGCGCCGGCGGCAGCCTGTCCGCCGGGACCAGCAACACCGACGCCAACGGCGTGGCGATCATCGCTTTGACCACCGGACCGACCGCTGGGCGCAGCTACACCGTGAAAGCCAGCGAGGGCACGAAGGAAGGCACCAGCCCCGCCATCGTGACGGTCGCGGGCGCGCCGGCCACTGTCACCCCGGTGGGCACCACCACCCGGGCGGGCGTGATCAAGACCAGCGTGAGCGCCCTCAAGCTCAAGGTGGCCGACCAGAATACCAACGCAGTGGCGAACGTCCGCGTGGACTTCGCCATCACCGGCACGCCGTCGGGGGCGACCGGGCAGACCCTCGATGGCGGGCAGACCACCATCGCCGTCCTCACCAACAGCAGTGGCGAGGCCGAGGCCACCCTGACCCTGGGGACGAAGACCGGTGATTACACGGTCATCGCCAGCCACGACATCAACGGCGACGGCGACACCCTGGACGCCGGCGAGCGGGTGACCTTTACGGCCACGGCCACCCACGGGACGGCCACGAAACTGGCCTTTGTGCCCCAGCCCGGCGGTGGGGTCGCCGCCAACGCCTGGTCGCAGCAGCCGGTGGTCGCGGTTCAGGATAGCGAGGGGAACACTGCAACCACGAACCAGACGGCCGTCGTGACCCTGGCGATTACCGCCAATACGGGCGCAGCAGGGGCGCAGCTGACGTGCTTCCAGACCCAGAACAATGTCACCAGCACCACGGCGGCGAACGGTCTGGCAAGCTTCGGCGGCTGCCAGATCAACACGGGCTCCACAACAAGCTACACCCTCACGGCCACGGCCACGGGTCTCACGGCGGCTACCAGCTTCTCGTTCAACATCACCACGGGGCCGGCCTCCCGCCTCGCTTTCATCAGCGGCAGCGGACAGAAGGGCGTGGTGACCTCCACTCTCGCCAGCCCCTTCGTGGTGAAGGTGACAGATACGGGCGGGAACCCGGTCTCCGGGTTTACCGTGACGTGGACGGTTTCCAGTAGTCCGAGCGGCGCAACGGGGCAAACCCTGGCTCCGGACCTTGATGCCAACACGGCCGGGGCGCAGACCGTCACGGACGGCAACGGCGAGGCCAGGGCCACCCTGACCCTGGGCAACCGCGCTGGCACCTACACGGTGCGGGCCAACGCCGCAGTTCCGACCGATCCGGTCCAGACCTTTACCGCGACGGCCGTCCCGGTGCTGGTGACGGTGTCGGGCGACAACCAGGAAGGGCCGGCCGGCGGCGACCTGGGCCAGACACTGACCGTGAAGACCCAGACGACGGCGGGCGCTGCGGTGCCCGGCGTGCGGGTGTCCTTCGACTTTGGCACCGTGCCGACCGGGGCCACCGGACAGCGGCTCAATAACGCCACGGCGCCGCTGGAGGTAACCACCGGCGCGGATGGCACAGCACAGGTCCAGGTCAAGCTGGGGGACAAGGTGGGGAGCTACACCATCACCGCCTCCCTGCTCACCGCGGATTTCGCCGATCCGCTGCCATCGGGCGCTGTCCGCTCGGTCAGCTTCCGGGCACGGGTGGCAACCCCCAAGATCTTCCTGAGTACCTCCAGTGGACCCAGGGGCGCGGCGGTGCAGGTCAGCGGGACGGGCTTTGCCGTCGGCCAGACGGTGACCATCGAATTTGACACCACTGGCACCCTGGCAGCGGTCACGACCACACCGGCGGCGGTAACCGCGGATGCCGCCGGGACCTTCAGCAATGTCCGCTTTACCATTCCCTCGGACGCCACGCTGGGCGGGCACACGGTGCGGGCGCGGCAGGCCACGAGCGTGCTCAGTGCGACGGCCGCCCTCACCATCTTCGATACCCTGCTCACCTTGACCCCGGCGACGGGTGGCCCGGGCTCGAGCGTGCGCATCGTCGGGACCGGGTTCGTCGGCAACCAGCCGGTGACCCTGCGCTGGGATAAGGACGTTCCTGCCACCGGAGCCAACGTCGTCAACCTGACGGCGGCGCCGGTGACGGCGGACGCCAACGGCTTCTTTGCAGTCGCGGTCTCGCTGCCCAGCAGCGCCGATGCCGGCGCGGATGGGGTCCATGCCGTGACGGCAGTCCAGGGAGAGGTGGTCAAGAGCACGAGCTTCACCCTGACCCGCAACCGAGCCATTGTCCTGACTCTGTCCACCGGTCCGGCAGGGACGAACCTGAACGCCAGTATTGTGGGCTTCTCGCCCAACGCAACGGTGAACTTTAGCTTCGATGGCGCGGCGTTCGCGCTCCCAGTCTCGGTGGTGACCAACGCGAACGGCGACTCCGCTGTCCCGGTGGCGCTGGCCGTGCCGACGACGGCGCTGACTGGGAGCCACACCATCACCGCCACCGGCCCCTTCGGCTCGGCCAGCGCCACCTTTGTGGTGACGGTGCCGCCGACCATCCAACTCAACCCGGTCGCCGGTCCGGTGGGCACCCAGGTGAAGGTGCAGGGCGCAGGCTTTGCGGCAGGCCAAGCAGTCACCATTACCTGGGACGACGCTGGGTCGACGGTGCTCGCCAACGTGCTGGCCGCCAACGTCAGCGCCACCGGTACGTTCAGCGCCGACATCACCATCCCGGCGGCAGCAGGCCGCCACACCATCACGGGGACCCAGGGCGGCGCGCAGGCCACGGCCACCTTCGTGGTCGTCACCCCGGTGACCCTGCGGGGGAAGGTCGTCTTCGACGACGCGACCCCGGACAACCCGGGCGACAACCTGCCGTTCAAGGGGGCGCAGGGCTGGGTGAACCAGCCGCTGGCGCCCGGAGGTGAGCGGGGCTTCCAGGTCTCCTGGACGGCCAACAATAACGGCGAGTTTGAGGTCTCGGTCCTGCCGGGTACGTACAACGTCGGCGTGTTTGGACGGGTAAACGTTCAGCAGACTATCCTCGGGAACACGATCCTCACCGGGCAGACGGTCCGGGTGCTGAGCCCGGAGAGCGGCGTGAGTATCAACCAGGCCGGGCAGCAGACACCGGCAGTGCTCCTCGGCGGCCAGGCTCGCACCATTCTGCTGGTGGCTATTCCGGAAGTGACCATCAGCGGAGCGGTGGTGCGGAGCGATGGCAGCGGGGTCGTGGGTGCAGCCGTGACGCTGACCGAAGTGGATGATCAGGGCCGCTTCCTGGCGGTCGGCGGCCAGACGCGGTCCGGGGACGGCGGTGCGTTCACCTTCCAGGTGGGGACGGGCAAGCGCTGGAAGGTGGGAGCCTTCGTGCCGGGCGCCGGGCCGATTACCCCGGTCGCGGTCAACCCGAACACGCAGGGGCTGCCAGACCTCTTGAGCAGCAACATCATGGTGGACCTCTCGCTGCCGGGGACGGCGACCCTCACCGGTGGCGTGCAGGTGAACGGTGCAGGCATTCCGGGCGTGGCCATCAACGCCACCGGTGGCAGCTCGACGGTCACGGATACGGGCGGCGCGTACACGCTGTCGCTCCCGCGGCCGTTGCCGGGCGAGACCAAGCAATACCCGGTGGCCGCCTGGTCGCCGCAGACCGGACAGGTGAGTGTCACCCTGACGGTCAACGGGTTCGGGGTCATTACCTGCCCGGCGACGCCCGTAGCCAACACGAGCTGTGACACGGCCAACAAGGACATCACCACCGCCGGGCTGAACTTCACCTTCAGTACCGACAACCTGACAATCCGCCTGGTGGATAGCACCGGGAACCTCGTCAACGCAGCGATGCTGCGCGAGGTATCGGCCCAGGCGACCAGTCCGGGCGCACCGGGGAACACGGCCACCGCCAAGGGGAGCAACACCCTATCGCTCTCTCTGCTGACCGGCGCCACCTATGCCCTTGGAGTGAACGTGACCGGGTTCGGTTCGTTTAGCGAGAAGGATATTACGGTGCCCTCGACGGTGGATATTACCCTCCCCACGGTGGTGACCATCAGTGGGCGGGTGGCGGACGCGAACGGGAACGGCCTGGAAGGCGCCGTGGTCAGCGTCACCGGCATCACGAACAAGGCCTTTGGCGCCAGCACCACGACGTGCAGCACGCTCAGCAGCGCGGTCTGCTCGGAGAACGGCAACTACAGCATCCGCGTGCCTGCCAATGCCAGCTACACCGTGAGCGCCGCCAAGGCGGGCTTCCCGCCGGGTGCGCCGCTCGACAGGCCGGTGACGACGACCGATCTGACTGCTGTGGATTTCGTGTTGCAGCCCTTTGACCAGACGAAGCGGGTGCGGGGGAACGCCACGGGCGGCAACCTCCTGCCGGATGCTGATGTGACCATTACCGCGGTCCGGCAGGGGGACAACCGGACCGCCGTGACGAGCCGCGGCCTGAGCCGGGATGACTGCCCGGTTGACAGCCGGGGCCAAGGCCAGGGAGGGAAGACGCAGTACTGCATGAACCTGGAGCCGGGCATATGGCTCCTGACCGCGCGGGCCAACGGCTACCAAACGACCAGCCCGCTCACGGTAACCATTGAGCAGGCCGACCTGACGAACAAGCAGCCGTTCGAAGGCCAGCACCTCACCCTGAGCGCTATCCCGGACTTCCAGGACCGGCCGCCCCAGACCCAGCAGGTCACGACGAATGAGGGCGCGACGGTGGTGGATGCCGTCAACAAGGCTGGAGTCCAGGTCCCGCCCGGTGCGATGGGGAGCAGCGCCGAGAGCGCCAGCATTACGACGCAGCAGACCACAGATATCGCGGTGCCCGGCGGCGTGGGCATCATGGGATCCCGGGCGATCCAGGTGGACATCCGGGATGAGCAGGGGCGGCGCATCACCAACTTCGCCCAGCCCTTGACGATTACCATCGATTACAGCGACCTGGGGCTATCGACACAGCAGATTGCGGACCTGCGGTGCTCCCGGTTCGACACCACGGCCAACGCGTGGGTGACCATCCCCTTCACCAATGATACGGTGAACCGGGTGCTGACCTGCTACACCGACCGCCTGACCAAGTTCGCCGGCATTGCTCCGCCGGTGGTGGGCGAGGAGCCCACGCGGCGCGGTGGCGGCGGCGGACCGAGCGGTGAGGTCGTAGTGACGCCCCCGGCGAACCAGGTCGACACCAGCACCGGTGGCCCGGTGACCCAGGAGAACGTGACCGTCAACGTCCCGGCGGGAGTTACCGCCACCCCCACCTCCCTGACCGTGCAGGTCACGGTAGCTACGGTGGCGGAGGAGGCGCAGGCGGCGCTGCCGGAGGGCGCGCTGCCGGGCAGCCGGGTCTTCGACCTGACCCTGAAGGACGCCAGCGGTGCGGCGGTGACCGAGTTCGCCCAGGCGCTGGAGATCGCGGTGCCCTACAGCGCCGAGGACCTGCGACTGGCGGGCGGCGACCCCTCCCGGTTGCAGGTGTACCGCTACGATGCGGCCACCAAGACCTGGCAAGCGCTGGAAACCATCGTCGATACCAACACCCGCACCCTGAAGGCCAAGACCAGCAAGACCAGCCTCTTCGCCATCATGGTCGCGGTGCCTGCGCCCACGGACCTGAAGAGCCCGACAGTGGTCTTCGGGCTGGAGACCACCCTGGCCTGGACCAACCCGCCTAACACGACCCAGTTCCAGGTCCAGGTCATCCCCTTCAACCTGGATGGTCCGGCCATCAACATGATTATCGGTCGTGCCGACCTGGTGCAATTAGCCCGCTTCCAGGTGCCAGCGCCGGTGTTCGGCCAGGGGAACTACATCATGCTGCCGGGCATGACCTACACCTGGCGGGTGCGCACCAGTCCGGTGACCACCGCCCTCACGGAGACGGCTCCCGGCTGGAGTACCTATGTGGAAGGCACCTTCCGCACCTCGATACCGACCAGCGCCACTATCTCGCCGGTAAGCACGGCCACCGGTGGCAACATCGGGAGCCTGACCCCGACCCTGCGCTGGAGCAACGCCAACACCAGCATCTTCTACTACGAGGTGCAATTGAGCCAGGACCAGACCTTCACGGTAGACCCGGCGGCGGCGACCGCGGCGGTGTACTGGAACCTGGTGCACGGTGGCGAGAGCGACCCGCCCAATAGCTGGACGGTGCCCCAGGGCTTCGACCTGGAGGCCGGGACGACCTACTACTGGCGGGTGCGGCCACGGGTGCAGGGCGACGGCACACCGGTCGATTGGTCCCAGACCTGGAGCTTCCGGACCCCATAGCGGACAACGGCAGGCAGCAGCGGGGCGCCCCAGCGTGTGGGCGCCCCGTGCCATCTTCTCCGCAGACACGATGCCCGAGGGTCATCATGATGCCCACTCACCACCGCAGCGCCAGTCTCTCGCTCCTGGGAACCCTGGCTGCCGCGGTTACGATCCTGGCCGCTCTCAGCTCTCTGGGCGGAGAATGGACGGCACCGCCGGCAGCGACGCCGGCGGTCACGCCGCGCGGGACGGTACCGCTTCCCCCCGGTATGACTCCCCTCGCGACCCCGACCTCGGCTGCATCGCCCACGCCCCCGGGGATCGCACCCAGCTTTGGGGCGGAGCGCGCCAGCCCCACACCATCCCCGACCGACGGGATCTCACCCGCTCCATCCCCAGGCCCGACCCTGGCACCCAGTCCGTCGCGGGAGTCGGCCGACTCCACGGCCACGCCCATGGCCGGCCAGCAGGATACCGCCACACCGCCCCCCACCCCTGGGGGGGGGCTCGCCGTGGCCGCTGGGGGGTTCCCAGCGATCATCCCCTCCGCCACGGCCATCACCCTGGATGCCAACGCGGGCGCTACGCTGGTTGCAGGAGATGGGGCTATCCTCGTGACCGTTGCGCCCGGCGCCCTCACCCCCGGAGGACGGCTCCGCTACGACACCTGGACGCCGCCGGACGCTGCACGCCGGGCCGCCCTGGATGCCAGGCTTTTGCTCACCAACCTCGCCTTTAGGTTGACGCTTGAGCCGCCCGGTGCCTGGTCCCAAGCTCCCCAGGGCGCGGGAGCCGGAGCGCTGGCTATCCAGGTCTCGTACCAACCTTCACAGGTCAGCGGCATCGATCCCGCCTCCCTGGGCCTCTACCGCTACGATGCCCCCCAGGGCGCCTGGCAGTCGCTCTCCTGCCAGCCTACCGCCGACCGGCCAGGGCTCGGCTGCCACACCGACCGTCCGGGTGATTTCCTGCTGGCCGGCACGCGCCCGTCCCTGCCCGCCGGCGGCACGGAGAGCCGCAGCGCCACCGGGACGGAATGGCTGGTGGTCGGGCTGGGGCTGTTCCTGCTCGGCGCGGGTGGGATCGGCTGGGCACGGTGGCGGCAGCAGAACCGGAGCGAGGGCGCCTCATGAGAGCATCGGTCATTATCCCAGTCTACAACGGGGCCGACGCCATCACGGTGTGCCTGGCGGCGGTCCGGTGCCAGACCCTCCCCCAGGATGCCTACGAGATCATCGTGGTCGATGACGGCTCGACCGACGGTACCGGAGAACAGGCCGCGGCGCTGGGCGCGACGGTGCTGCGCCAGCCCAACCGCGGCCCGGCCGCAGCCCGCAATCTTGGGGCGCAGCACGCCACCGGCGAGGTCCTCGTCTTCACCGATGCGGATTGCGCTCCAACCCCGGACTGGCTGGACAGGTTGCTGGCACCCTTCACCGACCCGACGGTAGCCGGCGCAAAAGGGACGTATCGCACCAGGCAGGGCGGGCTCGTGGCGCGCCTGGTCCAGACCGAGTACGAGGAGAAATACGCCCGCATGGCGCGCTTCTCCACGATTGATTTCATTGACACCTACTCCGCTGCCTACCGGCGGGAGGTCTTCCTGTCCAACGGAGGCTTCGACCCAGCCTTTCCGGTGCCCTCCGCGGAGGACCAGGAATTCTCCTTCCGCCTTGCCGAGCGAGGCTATCGCATGGTGTTTGCGCCCCGCGCCGTCGTCTACCATCGCCACGTTGACTCATGGGCTGCCTACGCCCGGCGCAAGGCCCGCTACGGCTACTGGCAGGTCCTGAACCGCTGGCGCCATCCCCGGTCCGTGCTCAGGGATAGCCACACCCCGCAGAGCCAGAAGGCCCAGCTGGCAATGGCCGGGCTGGTTGCCCTCGGGGCGCTGGCGCTGCCCCTGGCGCCGGGGCTGTGGCCCCTCCCCGTGCTGAGCGGGATGACCTTCGCGCTGTCCGGCGTTCCTTTTGCACGCCGGGCCCTCGCCCAAGACCCCGTTCTGGGAGCCGCGGCGTACCCCCTGCTGGCGCTGCGCGCGCTTTCCCTCCTGGCGGGTATCGCTGCCGGGGCGCTCACCATCCCGCTGCGGCGGCCTCCCCAGCCACGGGCTAGTGTCAAAGCGTCACATCCCAAGGAGCGACCGTTGCGTTGACGGGGCCATAGTGCCTCGTCAGGCATGAACTGATGGGGAAGACTGCCGCTGTACACGGCGGGCCCGCCCTTCAGGGCGGCGGGGTGGCACCCATCACCGGAGGAG
>JACQUQ010000167.1 GCA_016210175.1 Chloroflexota bacterium
ATATTGGAGGGTCGAGACTAGCTAGCAAGCGGTTCTACACCACCACCAGGTTGTTCCGGTGGACGACCTCGGCGCCGTAGTGATGTCCCAGCACGGTCTCGATCTGGCTGGACCGGTGTCCCTTGATGCGCACCAGGTCGGTGGCCGGATAGTTGGCAATGCCGCAGGCGATGCGGATGCCCTCACGGTCCAGGATGGCGATGATATCACCCCGCTGGAAGTCGCCCCGCACCTCGGTAATCCCGGCCGGTAACAGGCTGGTGTGACGCTCCCGCAGCGCCGCCGCGGCGCCGGGGTCCACGACCACGGCATCCCGCCGGGAGACGCTCGCCAGCATCCAGCGCTGGCGGCTTTCCAGCCCGGACCCTGCGGGCGCGAAGTAGGTGCCCAGGGGCTCCCCTGCCGCAATCCGCTCCAGCGCGTGGGGGGCATGCCCGTCGGCGATCACCACGGCGACCCCGGAGGCAGTCGCCAGCCGGGCCGCCTGGAGCTTGGTCAGCATGCCGCCGGTCCCCCGGTCGCTGCTCGTGCCCCGGGCCAGGGCCTCGATGGAGGCGTCAATGGTCTCCACCCGCGGGATGAGCCGGGCATCGGCATGGCGCTTGGGATCGGCGGTGTACAACCCGGCGATATCGGTCAGGATGACCAGCACATCGGCGTCCACCAGGTTGGCGACCAGCGCCGACAGGGTATCGTTATCCCCGAAGCGGGCATCCACCAGCTCGTCCACGGCGACCACGTCGTTCTCGTTGACGATGGCGATCACCTCCAGGTCCAGCAGCGCCAGCAGGGTATTGCGCGCGTTGAGGTAGCCCACCCGGTCGGAGAGGTCGTTTTTGGTCAGCAGCGCCTGCGCGACAATGATGCCGTGCCAGCTGAACAACTGGTCGTAGGCATCCATCAGACGGCTCTGGCCTACCGCCGCCAGCACCTGCTTGAAGGGGATATCCTTCCGCCGCGTCCGCACCATGCCCAGGCGGTAGCGCCCGGCCGCGACCGCGCCCGAGGAGACGACGATGATCTGGTGCCCGGCCTGGTGCAGCCGGGCCACCTGGCTCACGAGATGCGCGACCGCCTCCAGGTCCAGGCGGTCGGTCCCCGCGGTGAGCAGGTTGGTGCCGAACTTGACCACGATACGGCGGTATGCCGGCGGCGCGGCCGCCTGCTCCGCGGGCGCGTGAGGATCAACATGGCCATTGGTGTGGGCCTGGTGCAGGGAGGTCCCGGTGTCGGACATGGGGAAACCAGCGCTCCTATTCGGGCGGTCTGCCCTGGATTATAGACGATGGTGGCACCAGGGACAAGGCACGTGGCGCGTGCGGGGCCTGGAGCGGGAGCGCGGCCCCGCGTGGGGCGCCTCCCCTATCGCGACGCGCTGATACGCTCTCCCGTTGGAAAAGGGAGACGGGAGCGGCATCCCCGAAGAGCAGGCACGAGCGGCGGCCTGCCCTCGGCCTGCCGTTCCTTGACAGGGCGCCCCCGGACAGGCCATGCTAGAGACAGGACGGATCCGCGTCGGGCCAGCCCCCTGGAGAGGAACTTATTAGTAAACAATGGTACCACTGCGCGGTATTCTCTTTGATTTCGGCCACACGCTGGTTGATTGGGTCTGGGACCAGGTGATGGCCTCGCTCCAGGAAGCGTACCGGGAGCACCGGAGCTACCTGGAAAGCCTGGGCGTCGCTAACCTGATGCCCGCGGACGAGCTGATGGACGTGATCGCGCTGCGGATGTACCAGGAGCTCGATGCCTCGTATGAGCGCCGCGACCTGACCGAGCGGGACTTCGCCGAGACCTTCCGCCGCTACCTGCGCCTGGCCGGGATCGACCTCCCCCCGGAGGCATTCCAGGAATTGCTGCGGCGGGAGCACGCCGCCATCTGCCAGGGTACGGTGTTGCCCCCGGCGTCCCTGGAGGCCCTGGAGGAGCTCCGCCGCCGGGGCTATCGCCTGGGCATGGTCTCCAACATGGACCTGCTCCTGGACATCATGCGCCTGGACCCCCCGGTCCGGCACCTGGGCGGGCTGATCCCGGTGAAGGTGCTCTCCTCGGGAGTGGGCCTGCGCAAGCCCCATCCGCGCATCTACGAGGCCGCTCTGGAGGAACTGGGGCTGCCGTCCGAAGCGGTACTGTTCGTTGGCGATCGCGTGCTGGAGGATATTCGCACCCCGAAGGCCCTGGGGGTGCGCGCCGCCGTCTTGAGCCACGAGTTCCGCCAGGAGGAAGACCTGGCGTGCGAGGCCGATGCGACGGTGCGCGCGCTGCCCGACCTCGTGCCGCTGCTGGAGCAGTGGCCGAACGGTGGGCACCCCAACCAGTATTGAGATCTCCCCCCGGAATGCGGAGGCCGCACGGGCGCACGCCGTGCGGCTCTCTTGCTTCCGTGGGTGTGGCCCAGCAGGTTACGCCCGCTGGGCGACCAGCCGCCCCACCGCCTCCTGGACCTCCGTCACCACCCGCTCCAGGGGCACCTGGCGTCCCTCGGCCTCGGTGCGGCCCTTGACCTCCGCGGCCTGGTTGCGCAGCGTGCGCGGGCTTACGGTTACCCGGAGCGGCAAGCCCAACAGGTCGGCGTCGTTGAACTTCACCCCGGCGGTCTCCAGCCGGTCGTCGAACAGCACCTCCAGCCCGGCCCGAGTGAACTCTTGATACAGGCGCGTGGCGGTCTCGGCCACCTCGGGCTGGTCCATATTGAGGGCCGCCAGGTAGAGGTGCATGGGCGCGATGGCCGCGGGCCAGATGATGCCCCGCTCGTCGTGGTTCTGCTCCACCGCCGCGGCCATGAGCCGCCCCACGCCGATGCCGTAGCACCCCATGATGCAGGGCCGCTGCTGGCCCTCCCGGTCCAGGAAGGTCGCCCCCAGGCGCTCGCTATAGACCGTCCCCAGCTTGAAGACGTGCCCCACCTCGATGCCGCGAGTGACCACAAACGTGCCGTGCTCGCAGCGCGGGCAGCGGTAGCCCTCCTGGGCCAGCGCGATGTCGGTGACGCTATCGGCCTGGAAGTCCCGCGGGGAGTTCACGTTGCGCAGGTGGGTGTCGGGCTTGTTGGCCCCCGCCACGTAGTTGTTCCCCAGCAGCAGCGAGTCGTCCATGACCACCTTGACCCCGCGCACGCCGACGGGCGAAGCATAGCCCGCCACCAGGCCGGCGCGGGCGACCTCCTCATCCGTCGCCAGGCGCAGGTCCGTCGCCTTCAGGGTGTTCTTCAGCTTGACCTCGTTGACCTCCAGATCGCCCCGGATCACCACAAAGACCAGTTGCCCATCGGCCTGGTAGAAGACGGCTTTGGCGGTCTTGGCCGCAGGGATGTCCAGGAAGCGGGACAGGTCGGCGATGGTCTTGGTGCCGGGGGTGGCGACCTCCTCCAGGGGCAACTCCGGCTCCGGCGGCAGGGCAGGCTTGACGAACTGGGCCTTCTCCATGTTGGCGGCGTAGCCGCAGGCGGAGCAGGAGAGCACCTGGTCCTCACCTGTGGGCGCCAGCAGCATGAACTCGTGGGAGTCCTTGCCGCCGATGGCGCCGCTGTCGGCCTCCACCATGAGCGCGGGCAGGCCGCAGCGGGAGAAGATGTTGCGATAAGCCCGGATCATGGCCTGGTAGGTGTCGTCCAGCGAGTCCTCATCGGCGTGGAAGCTGTAGGCATCCTTCATGGTAAACTCGCGCACGCGGATGAGGCCGCCCCGGGGCCGGGGTTCGTCCCGGAACTTGATCTGCAACTGGTAGACCACGGCGGGCAGGTCCCGATAGCTCTGGATAGTGAGCCGCCCCAGCAGGGTCACGACCTCTTCGTGGGTGGGTGCCAGCACCATGTCCCGCTCCCGGCGGTCCTGCAACCGCAAGAGGACGCTCCCCAAGGTGTAGGCGCGCCCGGACTCCTCCCAGATCTCCAGCGGCTGGAGGGTCGGCATCAGGACTTCCTGGCCGTCGGCGGCGTTCATTTCCTCCCGGATGATCTGCTCGATCTTCCGGATGGCCCGCAGCCCCAACGGGAGGATGCTGTAGATGCCTGCGGCCAACTGGTGGATCATGCCCGCCCGCAGGAGCAACTGGTGGCTGGCCGTATCGGCCTCGGCGGGGGGCTGGCGCAGGGTACGCTGGAACAGGGTGCTCATGCGCATGGGTGTGCAGTCCTTTTCGCCAGGGGAACTGGTGTGCAAGAGCATTATACGAGGAACACGCAGCCCAGTATAGTTCTACCTTACGGGGAGCGCAGCACGCCGTGCTCGCGCAGGAAGGCAGCGGCGCGTTGGACCAGGGCCTCGTCCGTGTGCTGGTTGATCTCCAGCACCCGCAGCGCCGCAGCCGGGAGGGAACGCGCGACCAGGTCCCACGGCACCGTGCCACCCGGTACGCCCGGCGCCCGGTGATCCGTGATGCCGATGACGTCGTGGAGGTGGGCACCGATCAGGCGCGGCCCATAGCGTGCCAGCCAGCGCTCGTGGGGCACGAACCCCAGCCGGTCCAGCAGGACGGCGTGGCCCACGTCGTACCAGAAGCCCACGACGGCAGGATCAGCCTCGTCCAGGAGGGTGCCCATCTCCTCGATGCCGGGCAGTTCCATGTAGTCCTGGCGGTTCTCCAGGCCCAGGCGGATGCCGCGCTCTCCGGCGTACGCGGTCAATTCGCGCAAGGTCCGGCGGGCCTGGGTCACAGCAGCGTCTTGGCGCAGCGCCCGTTCCCCCACGAGGTGCTCACGCATTTGGAGGAATTCGGCGTCCTGGGGACCCCGCTCGGTCCAGAGCTGTCGCAGGCGCTGTTCCTCCGCCCCGTACCAGCCCGTGGTGCCCAGGTGCAGCACCACGGCCCGCGCGCCCGTGCGGTCGGCCAGGTCGATACTGCCCTTGGCGATGGCAACGGCCACGCGCCGCTCGTCCTCATCCAGCGCGGCAAGCTGGAAGCTCCAGGGGTAGCGGCCACCCTCCAGGGGGGCGTTGGGGCAGGGGTCGTGGACGCTGGAGATAGTTATGTCGAGTCCATTGAGCGCGCCCGCGTCATGCTCGGCCAGCCACGCCGGGGGGAACTGGTGGTTCAACTCGATGTGGGTATAGCCGAACGCCTGGGCCTTCTCCGCAAACTCCCGGAAGCTGCCCAGGCGTCCGATGCCCCACATGGTGGAGAGAGCAACACGCACGAGGTCCGTCTCCATGTTAGCGGGCCATCTTTCTCACGAAGAGGGTAAAGAAGAGTTTTCTGAAGTTCACGCCACGCAATTGGCTACGGGAACGCGAGCCATCACGCGTGCACGGGGAAGTGGAGCTCGATCTCACGCGTCTCCAAGAGGAGTGGCAGGCCCTCCTCTGCCCGCTCCCGGAAACACTCACGCACCTCATCCGCTACGATCTCCGGCGTCTCAGTAGGAATACGGTTGCCAGCCTGAAGCCATGCTGTAAGCCAACCATCCGCGGCTTCCTTGATATTTGGTTAAGGCTTCCGCCAGGCTCTCACCCTGACTGACACAGCCGGGTAGGGCAGGACATACAACGGAGTAGCCCCCCTCTGCTTCCGGCAAGAGGATGACCGTGTACTTCGGCGCCATAGTTACAGCGAGACCTTCACGTGACAGAGCACCGCGTCCTTTGGGGCTTCCTCGGCCACTTTTTCCCGTTCCACTTCCAGCCAGCCCAGAATAGCCTCCCTGATGTTCCTCAGGGCTTCTTCTTCGGCCCGGCCTTGGCTCACACCCCCCGGCAGCGTCGGGCACTCGGCCACCAGGTAGCCATCTTCGCCCTTTTCGAGCACCACGGCGAGCCGCACGGCGGCCTCCTTATGACCTATTCCTCAGCAAAGGCAGCTGCGGCATTGGCACGAGCCGCTGGTTCACCGGGTCGACTGCCAAAGCGAACCCTTCAAGCGTATAGACGCCCAGTAAGGGCGCGGTCCCTTCGTCGCCAAAGACGCAGATGGTGTGGATACTCTGCACGTCGAGGCGCGCCACAACTTCCGTGATGTCCTGCGCCATGATGTCCCCGTTGGCCAAGACAAATTGACGGGTACCAGTAGGTCGCACACCGAGCGCTTCGACTTCCCTGCGCGGTATCCAGGTATAGAGAGACCCCGTATCTACCAGCGTCTCATACGAGCGAAACGGACCTTCCGGCCGCGCCGCAATCGCGATGGAGTGGCGGAACGTGCCCACACGCTGCTCCTCCCCCGCAGGAAAGACCCTACAGCTTCTCGGCCTCCTCCATGAGCACGTCCAGGAACTCGGGCTCGTCCACGGTACGGAGGATCTTGCCGTGGCGGAAGATAACCCCGCGGCCCTTCCCCCCAGCGATGCCCAGGTCCGCATCCTTGGCCTCGCCGGGCCCGTTGACCACGCACCCCATGACCGCGATCTTGACTGGCTTGTTCATGGCCTTCAGACGCTGCTCCACCGCGGTCGCCAGGCCGATGAGGTCGATCTGCGCCCGCCCACACGAGGGACAGGCCACTAGCGTCGGCCCCCGCTGCCGGAGGTTGGTGGCCCGCAGGATCTCGTAGCAGGTCTCGACCTCCTCCACCGGATCGCCCGACAGGGAACAGCGGATAGTGTCGCCGATGCCCTCCATGAGCAGGGTGCCGATGCCGATGGCGCTGCGGATGGAGCCCGGCTTGGGGGTGCCGGACTCGGTCACGCCCAGGTGCAGCGGATAGGGGATAAGCTGCGCCATCCGCCGGTTGGCCTCGATCATGGCGTACACATCGAACGCCTTCAGGGAGATCTTGATGTCGTGGAAGCCGCACTCTTCGAGGATCTGGATCTCCTCCAGCCCAGCCCGTACCATGCGCCGCACCAGCCACTCGCCTCGCAGCGCGTGGGTCGCGCCCTCCGGCATCTCCTCGTCGCCGGAGAGGGGGGGCAGACTGCCCTCGTTCACGCCGATGCGGATGGGGATGAGGGCGCTCTTGCAGGCGTAGACCACCTCTTCGATCTTGCGGCGGTCCCGGATGTTCCCAGGGTTGAGGCGCACACAGTCGGCCCCGCCATCCACCGCGGCCAGGGCCAGGCGATGGTCAAAGTGGATATCGGCCACCAGGGGGATGCTGATGCGCCGCTTGATCTGCGGGATGGCCTGGGCCTGGTGCGTGTTCAGGCACGAGACCCGGATGATTTCGCAGCCCGCCTCTTCCAGCCGGTGGATCTGGGCGACCGTGGCGTCCACATCGGCGGTATCGGTGGTACACATGGACTGGACGGCGACGGGCGCACCGCCGCCGACCTGGACCTTTCCCACCATCACCGGCCGGGAAGCGCGACGTGGCTGAGGGCCTATGGTGCGCAGGTGCTCTTCGGTCATCGGAAGAGGCTCTCTCCTCTCACTATGCGCAAGATGTCAAAGAAGCTCACGATAGCCACAAAGGTCATGAGCAGGACAAACCCCGCCAGGTGGACCAATCCCTCTTTCTCCGGGGGCACCCGCTTGCCCCCGCGCGCCCACTCCAGGAGCACAAACACGATACGGCCGCCGTCCAGCATCGGGATAGGCAGCAGGTTGAAGATCGCCAGGTTCATGCTCAAGAGCGCCGCCCACTCCATCAGGGGCGGGATACCGGCGCGAGCGATATCACCGGTGGCCTGGGCCAGCCCCACCGGTCCCACCACGACCGGGCCGGTATGGTTCGGGTTCAGGATCGCCGTCATCAGCCCGTTCTTGAACAGGGTCAGGGTATCGAAGGTCTGGCGCAGCCCCAGGGGCACCGCCTCCCAAATGGGGTGCTGCCGGGTGTAGCGGGTCGCCTGGTTCGGGTCCATGGAGATGGCGATGCCCGTGGCCCCCTGGCCCTGCGGCGGGACCATGCGCGGCACCACCCGCGCCACGACAAAGGTCCGGTCCTCCCGCTGCACCCGGATCTCCGTGTCCTTGACCAGGTTGAGGGAGATGTTGGCGCCCACGTCCTGGAGGTTCTCGATCGGCCGGTCGTTAATGCGCAGGATGCGGTCCCCCGGCTGGAGTCCGGCGCGCGCGGCCGGGCTGTCCGGCATGACTTCGGTAATGGTGACCGGCCCGCGGATATCGTCGCGGGGGATCATGTAGCCTGCTGTGAAGAGCACGATCGGCAGCAGCGCGTTCATGCCCGCACCGGCCGCCAGGATGAGCACTCGGGTGGGGATGCTCTTGCTGGCGAGGCTACCCCGCTCGCGGGGGTCCTCCTCGCCCAGGAGCTTCACGAAGCCGCCCAGGGGCACCAGGTTCACGGTATAGTCGGTGCCGCGCCACCGTATGCCGAACAGGCGGGGCGGGAAGCCTATACCGAACTCCTGCACCGTGACCCCGGCCAGCTTGGCGGTCACGAAGTGCCCCGCCTCATGGATGAGCACCAGCGCCGTGAGCACGAGCAAGAACGACGCGACGGTAATGAGCAGTCCCAAGAGGTCAACGTTGAGCATGGCGTGTAGGTATCCTTTTCTCCACCGTTTCCCTGGCCCAGGCATCGGCCGCCAGGATCGCTTCCAGGGAAGGCTGGGGGCTACCCTGGTGGACGGCCAGCGTAGCCCCCACCAGGTCGGGGATGTCGAGAAAGCCGATGCGGCCCTGCAAAAACGCTTCCACCGCCGCCTCGTCGGCAGCGCTCAGGACGGCAGGGTAGGTCCCCCCGCGTCGCCCGGCCTCCAGCGCCAGGTCCAGGCAGGGGTAGCGGCCCGGCTCCACCGGCCCAAAGCTCAGTGTACCCAGGCGCGCCAGGTCCAGCCGGGGGAACTCCACCCCCGGCCAGCGGTCGGGATAGGAGAGCGCGTATTGCAGTGGCAGCCGCATGTCCGGGACGCTCAGCTGCGCCTTCACCGATCCATCAACGAATTCCACCAGAGAGTGTACGATGCTTTCCCGGTGCAAGAGCACCTCGATGCGCTCGTAGGGAATGCCGAAGAGCCAGCGCGCCTCGATAACCTCAAAGCCTTTGTTCATCAAGGTGGCGGAATCGACGGTTACTTTGGGTCCCATCTGCCAGGTGGGATGGCGCAGCGCCTCCTGGGGCGTGACCGTGGCCAGCCGCTCCGCCGGCGCATCGCGAAAAGCCCCGCCCGAGGCCGTCAGCAGCAGACGGGCCACCCGCGCGCCACCCCCCTCGCCGTGCTCCCCCCGCAGGCACTGCCAGATGGCGCTGTGCTCGCTATCCACCGGCACCAGCACCGCACCAGCAGCCTCCGCCTCCCGGGTGATGATGGCCCCGGCCATCACCAGGACTTCCTTATTGGCCAGGGCCACCCGCTTGCCGGCCCGCAGCGCAGCCAGCGTCGGCGCCAGCCCGGCGCGCCCCACCGTTGCCACCAGCACCACATCGGCTTCGGGAAGCGCAGCCAGTTCCTCTAAGGTACAACGGAGAGCGCCCGCGCGCGCCACGCCCTCGGTCTCCCGCGGCGCCGTCAGGGCATAGTAGGTGGGCTGGAAGTCCCGGATTTGCTCATACAGGAGGGTGGCGTTACGGGCAGCGGCGAGGCCAACCACGCGTACCTGCGGTTGATGAGCCCGGATGACCTCCAGCGCCTGGCGCCCGATGGAGCCGGTAGACCCGAGGATAACGATACCCAGCGGTCGCGCGGGATCAGCGTTCATCCTGTACTCAATATCCATACAGCATAATAGTATACGATAGGGCCAGCAAACACAAGACTGTCCAGGCGGTCCAACAGCCCGCCGTGTCCGGGGATCAGGCGCCCGGCGTCTTTGATCTGGGCGCTGCGCTTCAGATAGGACTCCGCCAGGTCGCCGCTCTGGGCGGCCACGCCCAGCAGCACGCCCAGGACCAGCGCCGCGGGGAGCGGGATGGGCAGCGCCGCGCCGCCGGGCAGCAGCGCCAGGGTGCCGGGCAGCAGCGCGGCCGCGGCCACCGCCCCCAGCATCCCGCCGACCGCCCCTTCCCAGGTCTTGCCGGGACTCAGGCGGGGGGCCAGCTTGCGACGCCCCACGGCACGGCCAACGAAGTAGGCGGCCGTATCGGTCGCAAAGGTCGTCAGGAGCGCCAGCAAGACCCACGCCAGGCCCTGCGGGAGCGCCCGCAACCACAGGAAGTGGCCCAGGAGGAGCGGCAGGTAGAGCATCCCCCCCAGGGTCCACAGCCAGCCGGTATCGCTCTGGCCCTCCCGCCAGCGGAGCATGGCCCCGCTCAGGCCCAGCGCCACGCCCAGGGCCAGCAGGGGCGGCACCGCGCTCGGACCCCACCGCTGCATGCCCAGCAGCAGGATCACCCCCAGCCCATAGCCCAACCAGGTGAAGGGCTGCCCGCCTGCCCCCTGCGCCAGGCGGTAGAACTCCCGCAAGGCCAGCACGGTCGCCACCAGGCCCAGCAGCGTCAAGTACGGGTCCCCCAGCCACACCACGGCCAGCAGCACGGGCAGCGCCACCAGGGCGCTGAGCACCCGGACCAGCACGGGGTGCCGACCTGATCCGCCCCGCCCGGAACGGGCCGGCTCCGGGCCGGCGTGGGACCGCGTGCCCGGCGCGCGCGCGCCGCCACCGGGAGGAACGTCCCGACCGCGCCGGGAGGAGAGCATCACCTCACTCGCCGGGGACCGCACCAAAGCGCCGCTGGCGTTGGCTGTATTCCAGGAGGGCCTTGCGCACTTCGTCGGGGCCAAAGTCGGGCCAGAACACCGGAGTGGCATAGTACTCCGCGTAGGCGGCCTGCCAGATGAGGAAGTTGCTCAGGCGCATCTCGCCGCCGGTACGGATGATGAGGTCGGGGTCCGGGATATCGCAGGTGTAGAGGTAGCTGCCCACCACGTTCTCGTCGATGTCGGCCGGCAGCACCCCGGCGGCCACGATCCGGCGCACCGCGTCCACCAACTCCCGTCGCCCGCCGTAGTTGAAGGCCACCGAGAGCACCATGCGGGTGTTGTCCTTGGTGAGGTTGGTGGCCCAGCGGATGGTCTCCTGAAGGCTGGGCTTGATGCCCTCCAGCCGCCCCACATGGCGCACCTGCACCCCCAGGCGATGGAGGGCATAGGCCTCGTGGTGGATCACTTCCTCCAGGATGCCAAACAGGCCCATGACCTCTTCCGCAGGACGCAGCCAGTTCTCGGTGGAGAAGGCATAGATGGTAAGGTATTCGATGCCGAAGTCGAGGAAGCACTCCACAATGGCATGGATGTTCTCCGTGCCCGCCCGGTGGCCGGCCAACCGCGGCAATCCGCGGCGCTTGGCCCAGCGGCCGTTGCCATCCATGATAATCGCCACGTGGCGGGGGAGCGGTGCGATCTCTGCGGAACTCGCCGTTTGCGTCTGCATGCCTCCGCCCTTGGCAGGCCTCGGCCCCGCGGGCCGCCTTCAGGGTATCCAAAACGAGTGGGCTGCTGGAACTTGGTGGTCTGTCAGGTCTCGTTTGCCGAGGTGAGCTGCCGCCGTGAACGGCGGGCCGGGAATACCCCGGAAGGCCCAGCCTTCCGGCCGGCAGCCAGCAGTTCACACCTGACAGGGCACTGGCCGCAGCCTGTCCTGGGCAGCGCCCACGGGGGCAGGCTGCCCGTCCCCTTCGACGCCGCGCCGGGCACCGGCGCTTGCGCTACCCTCTTATACTTCGAGCAGTTCAGCTTCCTTGGCCTGGCCCACCCGGTCCACTTCGGCAATGTAGCGGTCGGTGACCCGCTGCAACTGCTCGCCGATGCGCCGGTGCTCGTCCTCGGAGAGATCTTTGTTCTTCTCCAGAGCGCGGAGGCTGTCGGCGGCGTCCCGACGCACGTTGCGCAGCGCGACCTTGCTTTCCTCTACCTTGCGCTTCACCTGCCGCGCCAGGTCCCGGCGGCGTTCGTCGGTGAGTTGCGGGATATTGAGGCGGATCACGCTGCCATCGCTATTCGGCATCAGGCCCAGGTCGGACTTGAGCAGCGCCCGCTCGATAGCGCCCAGGGTCTGGCGGTCCCAGGGTTGGATCACCAGCTGTCGGGGGTCAGGGACGGAAATAGTGGCCATCTGGCCGATGGGGGTTGGGACGCCGTAGTAATCCACCCGCACGTGCTCCACCAGGGCCGGGTTGGCCCGCCCGGTGCGGATGGTCGCCAGCTCCCGCCGCAAGGCTTCCACCGCCTTGCGCATGCGGTCTTCGGCATCGGCGAGGACGGTCTTCGGCTCCGCCACGGCTCCACTCCTCTGCCTTCGGTGTCATCATCACCGATGGGTCACTCTGGCACGTCTTGTTAACGCTTCAGACGGATCGTCGTTGGGAACGTCGCGCCCCGGCGCCGCGCCCACCGGGGAGGCCGCCCACCCGCGTGCGCTGTCGGAGGCCGTCGGAAAGATGCGTCGTGGGGGGCAGTGCCGTCTCCGGGAAACCGAGCACGCAGGCCGGTTCGCCAAGGGCGTGCCTGAGCCGGCCGTGCGGCCCGTTCCTTTGGACCACGCAAGGAACGGGTGCGCCACCAGGTCCTGAGCTCTGTCAGGCCTCGTTTGCTGCGGTGAGCTGCCGCCGTGATGATCCTTAACAACTGAATCGCGTAGCGGGTAGAGGGAGTCGCCGCCCTGAAGGGCGGGCCTCCTGTCCGTCTCAGAGGTCCGGCCTTCAGGCCGGCGGCCCTCCTGATTACGCGATTCAGTTGTTAATGCTCATCACGGCGGGCCGGGAACACCTCAGAAGGCCCGGCCTTCCGGCCGGCAGCCAGCAGTTCACACCTGACCGTGCCCTAGTCCGGTGCGCCTGCCTCTGCGGTCACGAGCGTGCCGATGGGATCTCCGGCCACCACGCGCGGGATGCTGCCGGCCGCCAGCACATCAAAGACCACGATAGGCAGGCCGTGCTCCATGCACAGGGACAGCGCGGTGCTATCCATGACCTCCAGCCGGCGGTTGATGGCCTCCATGTAGGTGAGACGCTCGAAGCGGCGGGCTCCCGGCACCTTGCGGGGATCGGCCTCGTACACGCCATCGACCCGGTTCTTGCCCATCAACAGCACGTCCGCCCCGATTTCCAGGGCCCGCAGGGCGGCGGCGGTGTCGGTGGTGAAGAAGGGGTTGCCGGTACCGGCGGCGAAGATCACGATCCGCCCTTTCTCCAGGTGCCGCACGGCCCGGCGTCGAATGTAGGGCTCGGCCACGGCCTGCACCGGCAGCGCCGTCTGCGTGCGGACGGTGAGATCGGCCTGTTCCAAGGCGTCCTGGAGGGCGAGGGCGTTGATGATGGTCGCCAGCATTCCGGCATAGTCGGCCGTCGCCCGCTCCATCAGGCCGGTGGCGCTGGCGGTCGCGCCCCGCCAGATATTGCCCCCTCCCACCACGATAGCCACCTCGATCCCCAGTGCGACGACCTCCTGGATCTCATTGCGCAGCCGGGTCAGCACTGCCGGATCGATGCCATACTGGGCCTCACCCATGAGGGCCTCGCCACTGAGCTTGAGCAGCACCCGGTTATAGCCCGGAGAGGAGACCATAGACGTCTACCTTGCCCTCGCTTACTCGGCGCCCAGCTCGAACCGGGCGAAGCGTCGTACCCGCACGTTCTCTTTGAACTTGACCGCAACCTCGTTCACGAGATCCTGAATGGTGCGGCCGGGATCCTTGATGAAGGGCTGCGCGAGCAGTGCCACCTCCTTGGGGTTCTCCTCGGTGTCGGGCGGCACATCCTCGGCGCTCAGGTAGCGTGGGCTGGTCGCAGCCACCTGCATGGCGATATCGTGGGCCAGTTGCCGGAACTCCTCGTGGCGCGCCACAAAGTCGGTTTCGCAGTTGACCTCGACCAGCGCACCGATGCGCCCGCCGGCGTGGATGTAGGTATCGACCGTGCCCTGGGACGTGGCCCGCTCGGCGCGCTTCTGGATCCCGACCAGCCCCTGGCGCCGCAGGATCTCCGTCGCCTTCTCCAGGTTCCCGCCCGCCTCTTCCAGGGCCCGCCGACACTCCATCACGCCCGCGCCGGTCTTCTCGCGTAACTCCTTCACCGCTGCTGCGGCAATCTCCGCCAACATCAACCTCCCTCATCATCAGCTCTGGGCTCTCCCCGCTCAGCGCCCTGCCCAGGACCAGCCGTACCACGCGCTCACCTACCCCCGCGCCACGCACGCGGGAAGCATGCACCGCGGGCTGACCGCGGACGGCTTAGGAGCGTTCGGCCTCCGCCACTTCTCCCTCTTCCGCCTCGCCCGGCTCGTAGACCGTTCCGGCCGCGACCTCCTCGCCCTCTTCCTCCTCGTAGTACTCGCGGGCCGCCAGGCCTTCCAGGGCGGCATCGGCCAGCTTGCTCGTGATCAGGCGGACCGAGCGGATGGCATCATCGTTGCCCGGAATGGGGTAATCGATCTCATCGGGGTTGCAATTGGTATCCACGATGGCCAGCAGCGGGATCCCCATGCGCCGAGCTTCGGCCACCGCGATGCGCTCTTTGGTGGGATCGACGATGTAGAGCGCGCCCGGCAGGCGGGTCATCTCCTTGATGCCGCCGAGCATCTTGTTGAGC
>JACQUQ010000164.1 GCA_016210175.1 Chloroflexota bacterium
GACGGGGACCAAGGAAGGCAGCCTGGACGGCAACTGCGGCGCCTGCACGCTGATCCTGGATGGCCGCATCGTGGATTCCTGCCAGGAGCTGGCGGTGGAGGCCGACGGCGGCGAGATCACCACCATCGAGGGGCTGGCCAGCCCCGATCGCCTGCACCCCGTTCAACAGGCTTTCCTAGAGCATGCCGCGCTCCAGTGCGGCATCTGCACGCCGGGGTTCATCATGTCGGCCAAGGCCCTGCTGGACCGTGAGCCGCGCCCGAGCGAGGAGCGGGTGCGCTGGTGGCTAGCCGGGAACCTGTGCCGCTGCACCGGCTACGACAAGATTGTGCGGGCGGTCCTGGATGCGGCTGAGCGCATGCGCGCGGCGGAGGTGAAAGGCTAATGGCGAACATCGTCCTGTCCCGGCAGCAGTTCAACGTCGTCGGCACCCGTCCCATCCGGCATGACGGCACCGACAAAGTCACCGGCCGCGCGCTGTATGGCGGCGACTTCCGTCTGCCCGGCATGCTCTACGGCAAGATCCTGCGCAGCCCCCATGCCCACGCACGTATCCGCGCCATAGATACCAGCGCGGCGGAGGCCCTACCGGGGGTACGCGCGGTGGTGACGGCCAAAGATATGCCCGGCGCCGATGACCGCATCACCGATCTGGGCGAGGGCGCGGTCAACCTCAAGTATCTGAGTGACAACATTCTGGCCAGCGCGAAGGTCCTCTACAAGGGCCACGCCGTCGCCGCCGTGGCCGCCACCGACCCGCACACCGCCGAAGAGGCCCTGAAGCTCATCAAGGTGGAGTATGAGGTCCTGCCGCCCGTGACCAGGGTGCGGGACGCCATGCAGGAGGGCGCTCCCATCCTGCTGGAAGGGCTGCGCACCACGTCCATGGGCCAGAAGGGCACCGCGCCCACCAACATCGCGACGCACCTCCACTTTGAGAAGGGCGATACCGCCAAAGGCTTCGAGCAGGCCGAGGTCATCGTCGAGCAGGAGTTTGAGACCGCGACGGTACACCAGGGCTACATCGAGTTCCACAACGCCACCGCGCTGTGGAACACCGATGGTCAGTTGACCGTCTGGTGCAGCACCCAGGGCGCCTTCACGGTGCGGGACCAACTCTCCCAGGTCTTGCAGCACCCGGTGGCCAAGATCAAGGTCGTGCCCCTGGAGATCGGCGGCGGCTTCGGCGGCAAGATCCCTCTGTACGTCGATCCCCCGGCGGCGCTGCTGTCGCGCAAGACCGGCAAGCCGGTGAAGATCGTCATGAACCGCGCCGAGGTCTTCGAGGCGACCGGTCCCACTCCGGGCTCCTGGATGCGGGTCAAGGTCGGCGCGACCAGGGACGGCAAGATCGTGGCGGCCGAGGCGTCCATTGCTTTCGAGGCCGGCGCCTACCCCGGCTCGGCCGTCGGCGCGGCCTGCATGTGCGCCTTCGCCCCCTATGACATCGAGCACGGCACGGTCGATGGCTACGACGTGGTGGTCAACAAGCCCAAGTCCGCCGCCTACCGCGCGCCCGGCGCGACCCAGGCCGCCTTCGCCGTCGAGACCGTGCTGGATGAAATCGCCGAGCAACTGGGCCTGGCCCCTCTAGAGTTCCGGTTGCGGAACGCCGCCAAGGAAGGGACCCGCCGCATCGATGGCCCGGTGTTCAACGTTATCGGCAACATCGAGTGCATGGAGGCGGCGCGGGACAGCGAGCACTGGAAGACCCCGCTGGAGGGTCCCAACCGCGGCCGGGGCGTAGCCCAGGGCTACTGGTTCAATGTCGGCCTCCAGTCGAGCTGCGTCATCAGTGTCAACGCCGACGGCACGGTCAACCTGGTGGAAGGCTCGACCGACATCGGCGGCACCCGGGCGTCCATCGCCATGCAGGCGGCTGAGGTGCTCGGGCTGCGGGCCGAAGACGTGAAGCCGACGGTGGTGGACACCGACTCCATCGGCTACACCAATGTCACCGGGGGCAGCCGCACGACCTTCGCCACGGGATGGGCGGCCTACGAGGCGGCCCACGACGTGCTGCGCCAGATGAAGGACCGGGTCGCCCGCATCTGGGAGGCGAACCCCGACGACATCACCTACGAGCAGGGTGTGTTTGGCGTCGCCGGCTCGCCCGACCGCCAGATGAGCTTCAAGGAGCTAGCCGCCAAGCTCAACCACACCGGTGGCCCCATCACCGGGCGGGCGTCGGTGGACCCCCAGGGCCACGGCGGGGCCTTCGCTACCCACATCGTGGACGTGGAAGTGGACCCGGAGACCGGCAAGGTCCAGATCCTGCGCTACACCGCGGTGCAGGATGCGGGGAAGGCCATCCATCCCTCCTACGTGGAGGGGCAGATGCAGGGCGGCGCGGTGCAGGGCATCGGCTGGGCGCTCAATGAAGAGTACTTCATGACGGAGCGCGGGGCCATGGCGAACTCCACCTTCCTGGACTACCGCATGCCCACGACGCTGGACCTGCCCATGATCGACACCATCATTGTGGAGGTGGCCAACCCCGGCCATCCCTTCGGCGCCCGCGGGGTGGGCGAGGTGCCCATTGTGCCGCCGCCGGCGGCCATCGCCAACGCCATCTCTCGGGCCACCGGGGTGCGCCTGCGCACGCTGCCCATGACGCCGGGCGCCATCCTGAAGGCCAAAGGGGTGATCTAACCAACCCCTATGGTAACGACCGCCCCCACGGGGGCGGTCGTTACCGACCAGACCCTTGCGGAAACGAGGAGCCGCCGTATGGCAGTCGTCTACATTCCGCCGCTGATGCGGGGCCTCACGGGTGGGGTCGAGAAAGTGACGGTGCCGGGGACCTCGCTGCGGCAGGTCATCGAGAGCTTGGAGGCGGCGTACCCCGGCCTGAAGGAGCGCCTGCTCAACGAGCGCGGCGATGCGATGAACCCGTCCATCTCCGTTGCCGTGGATGGGGAGATTATCCGCCTGGGGTTGCTGCACACCCTCCAGGACCAGAGCGAAGTCCACTTCCTCCCCGCCATCAGCGGGGGGTAAGCCGGGCAGCACCGGTGCTGCCCGCAGGACGGAGCAGGGTCAGTAGTGAGAGTGCCACCGCGTGGATCCTGGGGCCCCACGCGGTGGCGCCGCGTTGGGCAGAGGGTGCCCTCCCGACCTTATGAGGAAAAACCATGACGCAACCGCGCACCCAGCCACACGAGCAGCAGCCTGCACCGGCCGATCTGGTGGCCCGCTACGCGGCGTCGGGACAGGCCCCGGACGGGCCGCTGGGGACCGCGCTCTTCCACCACCGTGCCCAGCCAGAGGTGCGCCGGGAGCTGCTGCGCTTCCTGGCGCCGGACACGTCCCCTGCGACGCGGGCGGCGGCCTTGGCGTGGATCGGCCGCTACCAGGGGGGACGATCCATCCAGGCCCGCCAGCTGCTCCGGTCGGGGCTTACCGATAGCGACGCTGACGTGCGGCTGGTGGCCCTCCAGTATGTGGGCCAGGCGCTGGCGGGCCGCCCCGACGCCGGGAGTATCACCGAGCGGGAGATCCTACCCCACACCCGCCCGCACGGAGAGCCGTCGTGGCGGCTGCGGCTGGCCGCCTGGAGCGCGCTGAGCGCGGCGCTGCGGTGCGACCCGCTGCCGCGGTTCCGGGCAGACGGCGGCGATCCGGAGCCGCGGGTGGTGGAAGGTGTGCGCCTGCTCTCGCAGATCTGGGCGGCCCGGTCTACCAGCGACGCCAACACCGTGGGCATCCTCATCGCTCGGTGGGAGCAATTGCTGACCGTATCGGAACCCGGTTGATGCACCACAGAGCACACCGAGAGCACAGCGAAGGGATATTTTGTGTCTTTCCTCTCCATCTCGGTGCGCTCCGTGCGCTCGGTGGTGAGACCAGCGGGAGAGGGCATGGGGGTATCCAGGACCATGGTCGGGGATAGGCGTTCGGCGGTCTTCCTGGCCCTGGCGACCTTTTTGTTTTGGGCCTCGCTCTACGTCTACGTCCCCATCCTGGCAGTCTATGCCGAGTCCCTGGGGGCGTCGCTCAGCATGGTCGGGCTGGTCGTCGGCGCTTACGGGATCAGCCAGTTCCTGCTGCGGATCCCCCTGGGCATCCAGTCGGACCGCCACGGGCGGCGGCTGCCCTACGTGGCCGCGTCCCTGCTCCTGGCGGCCGCGGGCGCGCTGGGGCTGGCCCTGGCGCCGGAGCCCTGGACCCTGTTCCTGGCCCGCGGCCTCACCGGGGTGGCTGCCTACGGCTGGGTCGTGTTCTCCGTGCTGTTCGCGGCCTACTTTCCTCCCCAGCAGGTGCCCCGCGCCATGGGCTGGATCAACTTCGTCAACGGTCTCTCACAGATGACCGCGGCGCTCGTGGGCGGGATCATTGCGGAGCACCTGGGCTGGGGGCCGACCTTCCTGGCCGGGGTGGTGCTGGCTGGCTGCGGACTGGCCTGCCTGTCCCCGGTGCGCGAGGTGCCCACGCCGCGCGATCAGGTGCCCACCGCTGCGCAGATCTGGCGGGTAGCGACGGTTCCGGGCCTGCTGCTGGTGTCGGCGCTCTCCAGCCTCACCCAGTACGCCACCTTCAGCACCACCTTCGGCTTCACCACGGTCTACGCCGCCGGGATTGGCGCCTCCAAGGCCGACCTGGGTCTGCTGACCACGGCCTTCTTCGCCGCCTTTACCGTAGCCTCCCTGGGGACGGGCTTCCTGATGGAGCGCGTCGGCCCGCGGGGGACGCTCGTCCTGGGGATGGCCCTGCTGAGCGGTGGGACCCTGGTCATCCCCCTCACGGGCGCGCTGTGGATGGTGGTAGTGGCCCAGGTGGTTGCGGGCGTCGGTCGGGGCGTCACCCAGCCGGCGCTGCTGGCCCTGGCGATCCAGGACGCCGCCCCTGCCGAGCGTGCCACCGCGATGGGCGTGTACCAGGCGCTCTACGCCATCGGCATGTTTGCCGGCCCTCCGGCTTCGGGGGCCATCGCCGACGCTCTGGGGCTCCCCAGCGTGTTCGTCGTGGCCGGGGCGGCCTGCCTGGTCGGCGGGCTGTGGGCAAGAGTGGGCCTGCCGCAGCAGCGGCCGGCGGCGATAGGAGTGTAGGCGCATGGTCAGGCAGGATATTCCAGAAAAGGAGGCGCCGGACGTGACCGTGCCGCCCAAGGGGATCTTCTACGGTTGGTGGATCGTCTTCGCAGGCACCGCCATGATGGCACTGAGCGGTGGTCTGTACTACCAGGGCTTCGGCGTCTTCTACCTGCCCATCGTCATGGAGTTTGGCTGGAGCCGGACGCAGACCGCGGCGGCCTTCTCCCTGGCCCAGTTGGAGGGCGGGGTCATTGGCCCCATCGAAGGCTACCTGGTCGACCGCCTGGGGCCGCGGCGGCTGATGCTCCTTGGCATCCCCATCATGGGCGCGGGGTTCATCCTGTTGAGCTACGTGGATTCCCTCTGGATGTTCTACCTGGCCTATATCGGCGGCATTGCCATCGGCAGCTCCATCGGCACCTCCACCCCGGCCTTCACCGCGGCCGCCAACTGGTTCTCCCGGCGGCGGGGCCTGGCCCTGGGCCTCGTCTCTGCCGGCGTCGGGGTCGGCAGCGTGATCCTGCCGGGGCTGGCCTGGGTAGTCGAGGCCTACGGCTGGCGTACCGGGGCCTTCCTGGCGGGGCTGGTGGTCTGGAGCGTGGGCATTCCCGCGGCCCTGGTGATCCGCCACCGGCCTGAAGCCTACGGGTACTTGCCTGATGGCGACCCACTTCCCCCTGGTGCGGCGGCTGCGGCGGCCTCGGGCGGCCACGGCCATTCCGCCGGGTCCGGGGTTCACCTCGTCGCCGACCAGGATTTCACGGTAGGCGAGGCCCTGCGGACCCGGGCCTTCTGGCTGGTGGCCGGGTCGTTTGGCACCCGCCTGCTCGTCTCCGGCGGGGTGATCGTTCACCTTATTCCCTATCTGGTGGACCGGGGCTTCGAGGCCACCACGGCGGCGAGCTTCGTCGGCATGATGGGAGTCTTGAGCATCATGGGGCGGCTGGGCTTCGGCTTCGTCAGCGACTATTTCCCCAAGCGCTACGTGGTCGCGCTCAGCCTGGTGGTCATGACGCTGGGGCTGGTGGTGCTGGCGAACGTCCAGGAGGCCTGGCACGTCGCGCTGTTCGTCCTGCTGTACGGCCCGACCTACGGGGGGTTAGCCGCCATGCAGGGCATCGTGCGGGCCGAGTACTTCGGCCGGCGCTACTTCGCCACCATCCAGGGTGTCATGGGGACCGCCGTCATGCCCGGTATCCTCAGCGGGCCGCTGCTGGCCGCGTACGTGTTCGATACCTTCCATGACTACCGACCGGTCTTCCAGGCCTTCATTCTGGTCAGCATCGTCTCCATGCTGCTCATTCTGGCGGCTAAGCCCCCGGTGCGCCGGCCCCAGACGCGTGTTGCCGGCCAATAGCACGGTATCCCCGTGCGACGGGCGGCTCATGCACCTCCTTTGCGCGCTGCCGCCCGCGGTTGCCTACCGCTGCGTGCTCCACCCCCCGGAGGGCCAGGCCGTTGCTGCGGGTCTCCTCCATAGACCACAGCCCTCTTTCCCACTCCCCCTGTCGGTGATCTCACCGCAAGGGTACGAGAAGAGGGCTGTCCTGGTCTGCACCCTCCACTTCACCCCGCCAACATTCGGGGTGTGTCATGGTGGTGGCACATCAGATCGTGCTGTGGCAGTCACCGATGACGCGTGCTTGCCTGTGGGCCTCTGCCGTTGACACGGTTATCTGGTAAAGCCGCCCCCGTGGCCGAAGTATTTGATGCCAAACGCATCATTGAACGGCGCGAGCGCCTGTTGCGACTGCGGGGAGATGTCGCCGAAGACCTCGAAGCGCGCAATCTGTGATACCTCCAGGAGCTTCCCCAGGAGCGGGCCGATGTGCTCGATGTGGTGGGCGATGCCATCGGGGTCCGCGTACCACTCCAGCAGTTGGCATGTGGTCTGGTCGTCGCTGTAGTACCAATGGTAGCCTACCATCTTCGGCTCGTTCTGCTGGACCGCCTGGATGGCTGCCTGTGCGAGAGACTTGAAGGTCTCGGCCTGCCCCGGGTTGATGGTCCACGTAACCGCGTACTGCACCTGATTCGCCATGGGTCCCCCTTCCGTTGTTATGGCTGCCTTGACAGCGCCGCCGCGTTCGCTTGATACTGAGCACATTACCGCAGCCCCTTGTGGACGTACATGCCGAAACGTCCGGCAATAGTGACAATTCGTCCTGACGATGCCGGGTGCTACACCGGGGGGGAACCATGACTGACCCGTTGACGTATGCGCTCGATTCCTTGCACTTATCCACGCAAGTGACGTGCCGCCTGGAGTTGTCAGCACCCTGGGGGGTAGCATTTCCCGCTATCAACGGTGGCTTTCATGTGGTGTATCGTGGCACGTGCTGGGCTCAGGTGGGCGACAACCTGGTCCGTCTGGTGCCGGGGGACATTCTCTTGCTTCCGACGGGTTCTCCGCACATCCTCGCCAGCGATCCCGCGATGATGACCAAACCGGTCACACCAGTCGAAGACATCGTCTCCGCGCTCGGTGGGCGATTCCTGATGGACTGGGGAAACGGTGGAGAGCCGGCCAGCGTCGTGTGCGGGCTGTTCGGCCTGCGCGGCGGCGGGAATAACCATCCCCTGCTGGCGGCGCTGCCAGCACTCCTCCATATCACGATCGGATCAGGAGCAGCGCGGGCCTGGCTCGAGGCGATTCTCCAGTATCTTGCGTCCGAGACGGAGTCGCACCGCGCCGGGTCTGAGTCCATCGTGGGCCGCCTGACGGAAGTGTTGGTGATCCAGGCGGTCCGTGTCTGGATCGATGAGCAAGCAGGGGGGAACCGTGGGTGGTTCAAGGCGCTGGCTGATCCGGAGATCGGCGCTGCCCTCGGGTACATCCACCGGTCGCCCGGCGAGCCTTGGACCGTGGCGTCGCTGGCGTCACAGGTGGGCCTCTCCCGCTCGGCGTTCGCCCAGCGGTTTTCTGAGCTCGTCGGCGAACCGCCGCACCAGTACCTCGTGCGGTGGCGTATGCGGCTGGCCGCCGACCTCCTGACCAGCACCCAGCTTGGCCTGGCGCAGATCGCCGCGCGCCTGGGCTACGAATCCGAGCACCATTTCAACCGGGCCTTCAAGCTGCACTTCGGCGTCGCCCCCGGCGCCTACCGCAAGGACCGGCAGCCGCTGCCGGCGCCCGAGTTTTCGCCCGACCCCGTCACGGCGGAGAGCTCAGCTTGAAGCGCGCAGACCGGTGGTGGCAGCCATGGTGGTGGACTTGGGAGCAGGCCGCAGGGCGGTCCCCAGCGCCACCGCCCGTCCCGCCCCGGACCATCCCTGGTGGCAGTACGGGGTGACAAAATCGCTGAACCATTAGGGTGACAGAATCGCTAGACACCAACACAGGGCGAATATGACTATTGCAGTCGTCAATGGGCAATGCTACACTGGTCGTATCCTCCGGCGCGGGGGAAGCTTGTGGAGGATGAGACACAGCGGGGCGACTGGAGGGAATTCATGCCGAGGTTTCTTGACCATCACACGACCATGCCGCTCCCGCCGGAAGCGGTGGCACAAATCCAGGCCCAACTGGGAAAGCGGCAGCCCGATGGCGTCACCCCCATCCAGGTGCTGGTCGGCAAAGACCAGACCTATTGTATCGCTGAAGCCGCCAATGCCGACCTCGTGCATAAGCATCACGAAGCTATGGGTATCCAACTGGGACCCGGGGCCATCGAGGAGCTGACTGCCACTCTCCCGTGACCCAGGCCTTCTCACACATGTCATGGGGCTGAGCAAGATGAGACCCGCTGTTCTCATCCCACACAAGCCGGTAGACCCTTCGCTACAGGGACTTGGGAGCAACATGAAAGGGGCCGGAGCCCGCGGGGGTTCTGGCCCTTTCCTTTTTCGGAACGGAAGGCACTCGCTCTTGCGGACGCTACGTGGTCAGGGTGACCGCCATGGCGCCACCCTGGTCCGCCGAGGACGCCAGCCGGGTGAAGACCCCCAGCAGTCCACTCCGGTACTTGGACGGCCGGGGCTGCCACCGCTGCTGGCGCTCCGCCAGCGTCAGCTCCACCTCCTCCGGGGAGGCTTCCCGACCATCCACCCCCACGATGGCAAGCGTACGGGCGTTGAGGTCCACGTGGATCAGGTCGCCGTCTTCCACCAGGGCAATGGGGCCGCCCGCGGCGGCCTCGGGCGAGACGTGGCCGATGGCCGGGCCACGGGACGCCCCGGAAAAGCGCCCGTCGGTGATCAGGGCCACGCTGGTGGCCAGAGTGGCGTCCGAGGCGATAGCCTCAGTTACGTAGAACTGCTCGGGCATGCCCGACCCGCGCGGCCCCTCGTAGCGGATGATCAGCGCGGTTCCTGGCGTGATCTCCCCCGCGAAGATGGCGTTCAGCGCGACTTCCTGGCTGTCGAAGCAGCGGGCCCGGCCGGTGAAGGTGTGCATCTTGGGGTCCACTGCGCTGCGTTTCACCACGGCGCTGTTGGGGGCCAGGTCGCCCCGAAGGAGGGTGATGGCCCCGCGCGGGTCCAGGGGGTGCTCCCGCGGCCGTACGATGTCCTCCGGCTTGAGACCGTAGTTCATGAGGAAGCGGGCCTGGTAGAGGTACCACCCCAGGCGCTCCAGTTCCTCCAGGTTCTCCGCCACGGTCTTGCCCGTGACCGTGATGGCATCCAGGTGGAGCAGGTCCCGCAGCTCCCGCATGACCCGCGGCACGCCGCCCGCGTACCAGAGCATGGTGCTGGGATGCCGCCCCGAGGGGCGCACGTTCACCAGGAAGGGCGTGCGGTCGTTGATCTCCTGCACGCGCTCCAGGTCAAAGGGCAGGTCCAGTTCGTGGGCCAGGGCCGCCAGGTGGAGCAGCGCGTTGGTGGAGCCGCCGATGGCCGCGTGGACCGTGATGGCGTTCTCCAGGGCCTGCTGCGTCATGACCTCGCGGGCCGTCAGGTTGGCCTCGATAAGGCCCAGGATCTGCCGTCCGGCCTCCCGGCAGTTGCGGTCCGTACTGAAGAAGTGGGGCGGGGCCAGGGCGGTGGTGGGGAGGGCCACGCCCAGGGCTTCGGCCAACACCTGCATGGTGCAGGCGGTACCCATGAAGGCGCAGGTGCCCCCGGTGGGGCAGGCATACTCCCGCAGGAACTCGTACTCGCGGGGGTCGATCTGGCCCCGGCGCAACTGGGAGTAGATGGTCCCCACTTGCTCCAGGGTCATGTTGCCCAGGGGCAGGGCGTGGCTGTGGGGTCCCGGCTCCTGGACACCGCCGGGCACCAGGATGGACGGCAGCCCCAGGCGGGCCATCGCCAGCAGGTGGCCGGGGATGGACTTGTCGGCGCTGGACAACACGATGATGCCATCGGCGCCCCCTGCCTGGGCGTGCATCTCCACCGCCCAGGCGATGACCTCGCGTGAGGCCAGGGAGTAGTCCATGGCGTCGGTCCCCTGGATGATCCCGTCACAGATGTCGGTGCAGTCGTAGCGGGCGGGCCGTCCTCCGGCCTCCAGGACGCCCTTGTAGACCTCATCGGCCAGGCGGTGCAGGTGGATGCTGCTGGGGTGCGACTCTCCTCCCACGGTTTCCACGAGCACCTGAGGTTTGCTCAGGTCCAGCTTGTCCCAGCCGCAGGCCAGGCGCAGGGAATCCATCTCCGGGGCCTGTTGGCGCATCCGCTGGCTGCGCAGTTCCGGCATTGGTTCCTCCCCTCAGCGTCCCGTCAGTCTCTCAGCCCCAGTGCGAAGTGAATGGCGCGGTCAACTTGCTGCATCTTTTCCGGGTGCAGGCGGGTGATCTGGGTGTCAAGCTATGTGATACGAACGACCTGAATGGCATCCAGGTTGATCAGGGACGGCTGCGGCACACCGTCCGCGCGGGGGTCGAGCGGCACCGCGGCGGGATTGAGTCGCCTCGTAGTCGTGAGCGGCGCCGCCATGATCCAGGTGAGGAAGTCATAACCGCTTTCGCGGGTCAAGAGAACCACCGGTCTCCGGCCCCAGGGCGACGGCAGATTGGCCCACCAGACTTCGCCGCGTCTCATTTCCAGGGATGCTCAGCCATCCATTCAAGGGTGGCCTGCTCGGCCCAGCCGTATTCTTCCTCGGTCTGCGGATGTTCGCGATAACTCCTCACCCATTCCTCAACATTTTCGCGCTCTTCGGCCTCCTTCAATGCCTGTTCGAGCAGGCGGCGGACGAGGGCGCTGCGACTGTCCTCTCCCTTGAGGAGTTTCCGGTCAACGGCTTCTAACAACTGGGTGGGGACACTCACCGTAAACCTGCTGGTCCCGCTCATGCTGTTCTCTCTTTCATACCCAACCGCAGATATCACTGATACCATCGTATGACAAACCCCCGACAGCCGCAACCGGGTTGCCCGGTGCAGACCGCGCCACTCCCTTAATTTCCCTCTTGACATTCCTGCTAGGGGAAGGTGTATGGTCCCATCAGGAGGCCGACGATGCGGGACGGAATGACCATCGGGCGCCTGGCGCAGCAGGTGCGGGTGCAACCCAAGACAATCCGGTACTATGAGCAGATTGGCTTGCTCCCGCGTCCGGGGCGTACCCCGGCGGGCTACCGCATCTACTCCGAGGAGATGGCCCGTCGCCTGGAGATCATCCGTCGCCTGCGCCTGTTGGGGCTCAGCCTGGCTGAGGTCAAAACGTTCGCTGGCGTGCTGCTGGATGACTCCTGCGCGGCGTTCCAACACCGACTGAAGGATGTTGTTGCGGATAAGGTTGCCGAGGTGTCCCAGCGCATTGCGGAATTGACCGAATTGCGGGAAGCCCTGGAGCGCCTGGCGACGGGGCTGGCCGTGTCGGAGGACGCGGTGCAGGGAGAGGCTATCCTGCACTGCCACGATTGCCAGTGTCTCGCTATGTCGGAAGGAGGTGAGGGCGATGGCGTCTACCCAGAAGGCGACGGCGGCCAAGAAGCCGCTGGTCGTGCTACCCGTGGTGATGAAGGGCAAGGAGTGTGACTGCGGCTGCGATTGCTGCTGATCACCTATCAAATCACATAGGAGAGCCGGGACTGCCCCGGCTCTCCTGTGTGTTCGCGATGTACCTGACGCATCCGCTGGCTCCCGAGCTCTGGCCTCATACCCTCCCTTATCGGCCCGTCCATAGAGAAGGTCCTCACCCCAAAGCCGGGGCGTTGCACCTTCTTGTACCGTACTGCGAACCCTATGCGTTCATCCCCCGGCGTGAGGTTCCAGGCGAGAGGTTGCGAAAGCAGGAGCAACGCGGTATAACGGCGGCATCACCGCGACGGCGTTGCCGCGGAAGCTGCTCAGCAAGCGGGCGCCACGGTTTTTGGCATCCTCTCGGAGGTCGCTATGCCTCTGGTGTACGACAAGGAAGTCCGGCTCTACTGGACGCTCTGTGGCTCGGATAACAACAACGCCTTCCTCATCGTCTGTCCCCAGACCGGGGAGAGCATCATCATCGACGCCCCGCTCGGTCCTGGGCAGATCCTGGAAGCGGCCAAGGGCACCCAGGTCAAAGCCATTCTCATTACCCACCAGCACCGGGACCACTGGGAGGGATTGGAGGAAATCGTCGCTGCTACGGGGGCGCCGGTGGCGGCCCATCGCGCAGACGCCGCCGCGCTGCCGGTGGCCCCAAGCCTCCTGGTCGAGAACGGCGATACCATCCGGGCAGGCACCATCGAGGTCAAGGTTCTCCATACGCCAGGGCACACCCCAGGGTCGGTCTGCTATCTGGCGGGCAGGCACCTGTTCTCCGGGGATACCCTCTTTGCGGGAGGAGTGGGGCACACCCCGACGGTGGAGGAATTACTCCTGATGTATCAGGGCATCACGGAGAAGCTGTACGTCCTGCCGGACGACACGTTCCTCCTGCCCGGCCACGGCAAGGGCAGTATTCTGGGGGTCGAGAAAGCCCAGTACCGGGCCTTAACCGCTCAATATCCTGATGTCCTCCCGCCTATCCCCGACCCCCCTCCTCCGCATCTGCCAGGCCAAGGGACATCGTAAAGGAGATGCCTGAGACGAGTACGTACCTTGGCGAGACCTACAGCATGGAAGAGTTTCCTCTATCGGGAGGAAACCCCCGATGCCGGAGCGTACGCTACGGTAGCTCCCCCTCAAGCAGCACCACCCGCGCCGGCGCACCGTCGCCCCCCTGGATCTTGAGGGGCAGGGCGAGCAGGGTGTACGGCCCCTGCCGGACGGCGCGCAGGTCCAGGCCCTCCAGGATGACCACCCCTGCCCCCAGGAGCGTCAGGTGGGCCTCCGGACGGTCGAAGCCGAACCGCTCCACCGAGAGGTAGTCGATGCCCACCAGCCGCACCCCGCGCTCCACCAGCCAGCGGGCCGCATCCCCTTCCAGGTAGACGAAGTCCTTCACGAACTCCCGGCGTTCCCATAGCTCCGAGTTGTCGGTGCGGAACAGGACGCGCTGCGCCCCCACCGGGATATCCAGTTGCTCCACCACCGGGCGGGTGATGGTGGGAAGGCCGCGGGCGTCGGCTACCCAGGCCGGGCCAATGAGGACCTCCAGCGGCAGGGCGTCCACGGTCGCGCCGCCGGGGAGGAAGTGGCCGGGTGGGTCCACGTGGGTGCCGGTGTGGGTGCCCAGGCTCAGCAGCGACACATCGGCCACCGCCCCCTGGGCCATGCGCGCCACCGGCGTCAGGCTCACCCCGGCGTCGCCGGGGTACACGGGGAGTTCGGCCGAGATGGGAACACTGATATCATGGATCTTCACCGCCCCGCCCTCCCTATTGCAGGATCAGGAGACCTCTTCGGCATGGGCAACCGTGTAGAGGCGCATGTCCATGCGCCCCTACCACCGCCCGATTCCCTACGACCTCTCCTGATCTCGCACTATGCTCACTACCACCGAGAACCCCAAGCTAGTGCTCTGTCAATCCTACTGTGATGGGTTCCACCCCGCCGCCCTGAAGGGCGGGCCCGCCGTTCACGGCGGCGGTCTCACCCATCAGTTCACGGCTGACAGAACACTAGCCTGCAA
>JACQUQ010000170.1 GCA_016210175.1 Chloroflexota bacterium
ATCACAGGAGGATTGACAGAGCACTAGAGCACCGGACCGTCCGGCCCGCCCATTCCGGTGGGGTGTACGATTCCTGGTAGGTAAAGGGGTTTTGTGCCCGCTCGCCCTGAGCTGTCGAAGGGCGAGCCCGCTCATGGTTCGACCACCACGAGCGGATGCATGCGCTCCTTGGGGGCATGTGGCTCTCCTTCGTGAGGAGGGAGATGCAGATGGCAGACCCGGCCCACGCTACGCCATCCCCTGGAACATCCCTGGCCCGCGCCATCGCGCAGACCCTCCCCCGCAACGTCCTGCTCCTGGGTGCGGTCAGCTTCCTCACCGACGTGAGCAGTGAGATGACCCTGACCATCCTTCCGCTGTTCCTGGCGAACGTGCTGGGGGTCGCTCCGGTGTTCATCGGCCTCATCGAAGGCATCGCGGACGCCACCGCCAGCCTCACCCGGATCTTCTCCGGCTGGCTCTCCGACCGCCTGGGGCGGCGCAAGGCCCTGGCCGTCGCCGGGTACGGCCTGTCTGCGGTGTCCAAGCCCGTGCTGTACTTCGCCTCGGCGTGGGGCCTGGTGCTCGCGGTGCGCTTTTCGGACCGCCTGGGCAAAGGTATCCGCACCGCGCCGCGGGACGCCCTCATTGCCGACTCCGTCGCGCCGCAGTTGCGGGGCCTGAGCTTCGGCTTCCACCGGGCGGCGGATACCGCCGGGGCTTTCCTGGGCCTGGGGCTGGTCGCGCTGATCATCTTCCTGAGCCAGCGCGGCAGCCTGCAACTGGAGCGGGCGACCTTCCAGACGCTGGTGCTGGTGGCGACCGCCCCCGGCCTGCTGGCGGTCGCGCTCCTGGCCTGGCTGGTGCGGGAGCCGAGGCCGGTGGCGCTCAAGCCCCAGGCGGCACCGCCGGCCCTGGCACCGCGCGGCCTGGGCCGTCCCTTCCTGGGCTTCCTGGGCGTCTCGACCCTGTTTGCCCTGGGCAACTCCAGCGACGCCTTCCTGCTGCTGCGGGCGCAGCACGTCGGACTGTCGGCGCTCCAGGTCGCCCTGCTGCTGATGGGCTTCAACTTCGTGTACGCTGTGCTGGCAACCCCGGCGGGGGCGTTGTCCGACCGCCTGGGCCGCCGGGGAGTCATCCTGACGGGCTGGGGGCTCTATGCCCTGGTGTACCTGGGGTTCGCCCTGGCCGGGACCGGGTGGCAGGTGTGGGCCTTGTTCGCCCTCTACGGGGTCTACTACGCCCTGGCCGAGGGCACGGGACGGGCGCTGGTGGCCGACCTGGTGCCCGCCGACCGGCGCGGCACCGCCTTCGGCGCGTACCACTTCGCCCTGGGTGTCACGGCCCTCCCGTCCAGCCTCATCGCCGGGGCGCTGTGGCAGGTCTACGGGCCGCCAGCGCCCTTCTACTTCGGGGCGGCCCTGGCCCTGCTCGCGGCCCTGCTCCTGGCCGCCTGGCTGCCCCGCATGCCGCGCACGCGTGTTACGCAGAAATGACGGCGCTGCGCGCAGCACGCCGAGGATGCCCGGAGTGCAGGAGTTTGCGGCAGGTCTTCTTGCTCCCTGTTGTCTGTGGCCGCTGTGGTGAGCGAGGGGGAAGGGACGGCCTTGCTTCGCTGGCGTCAACTGCCCCGGTATGGCACAATGAGCCTGTGGGTTTGAGGAATGAGGACAGAAAGGATCGCCACTGTGAGTCGAGGCGTGCTGCGCTGCGCCGGGCGGGAGTTCCGCTGGGGTAGCCGGACCTACGTGATGGGCATTGTGAACCTGACCCCCGATTCCTTCTCCGGGGACGGCCTGGGCTACGACATCGAGGGCGCAGTCCACCAGGCGCGACGCTTTGTGGCCGAGGGAGCCGATATCGTGGACATCGGCGGCGAGTCCAACCGGCCCGGCACGGGACCAATGTCCATCTCCGTGGAAGAGGAATGCCGCCGGGTGCTGCCGGTGGTCCAGGCCCTGGCCCGGACTATCCCCGTCCCGATCAGCATTGATACCTACAAGGCGGAGGTCGCCCGCCGCGCGCTGGAGGCCGGGGCGCACATCATCAACGACATCTGGGGCCTGCGGTACGACCCGGAAATGGCGCCCCTGGCGGCGCGCACCGGCGCGCCCGTGGTGCTCATGCACAACCAGCAGGGCACCGAGTACCGCGACCTCATCCCCGATATCATTGCCTGGCTGGGGGAGAGCCTCGCCATCGCACGGGCCGCGGGCGTCCCCCACGAGCACCTCATCATTGACCCCGGCATCGGCTTCGGGAAGACCTGGGAACACACCTTCGTCGTGCTCCGCCGCCTGCGGGAGTTCCAGGTCCTGGGCTGCCCGGTCCTGGTGGGCACCTCCCGGAAGTCCTTTATCGGCCGGGTGCTCAACCTTCCGGTGCAGGACCGGCTGGAGGGCACCGCGGCCAGCGTGGCGGTGGCTATCGCCCATGGCGCTGACCTGGTGCGGGTCCACGACGTGCGGGAGATGGTGCGGGTGTGCCGCGTGAGCGATGCCATCATCCGGGGTGTGGTGGAGGAGCCTGCGGCCCCGCCGCCGGCACCGACCCCTGCCGACGAGCAGGCCCCGTCGTGACCCGTGCGGCGACGGTGTACCTGGGTCTGGGGGCCAACCTGGGCGACCGGGAGGCCAACCTGCGCCGGGCGGTGGCGCTGCTGGGACAGGGCGTCCGGGTCCAGGCGGTCTCGCCCATCTATGAGACCGACCCGGTCGGCTACCTGGAGCAGCCGCCGTTCCTCAACGCCGTCGCCCGGGGGGTCTCTGGCTGGACGCCAGAGGCCCTGCTGGACCTGGCGAAGGCCATTGAACAGCAGATGGGCCGGGAGGCCACCGTGCGCTTCGGCCCCCGGCCCATTGACATCGACCTGCTGCTCTACGATACCCTTACCTGCGCCACAGAACGCCTGGTGATCCCCCATCCGCGCCTGGCCGAGCGCGCCTTTGTCCTGGTCCCCCTGGCCGACCTGGCCCCCGACCTGCGTCATCCCCTATTGGGCAAGACGGTACGGGAGCTGCTAGAGGCGGTGGGAGAGAGGGAAGGGGTGTACTTCTTCCGGGAGTGGGCGGGAGCGCCGTCCGGCCCCTCCTGAGGGCACACATCCAGGAACGTGGGCACCCCTATCGAGCCGGACGCGCCTCAGCGTCCCCGCAGGTCGGGGGGCAGCAGGTTGGGAATGGTGTCCTCGATGGGGTAGCTTTCATTGCAGCGAGCGCACCGCAGGGTGCCCCGGACGATCTCCTCGTCGTTCTCCTCCGTGACCGTCAGATCCAGCGGCCCCTTGCACATAGGACAGGCCAGGATCTCCATAAGATCGCGCTTCATAATAATCCACCTCCTCCGGAATGCCGTCCACCAGCCTAGCACGAGATCAGGAGAGGGCGTAGGGAATCGGGCGGTGGTAGGGGCGCATGGCCATGCGCCCCTACACGGTTGCCCATGCCGAACACGTCTCCTGATCCTGCACTAGCCGCTCGCGCCGGACCAGTGGCCGGGCCGGCGGGTGCTCTGCTGGAACCGACGGAGCGTCCGCCAGTTTTTCAAGACGATCATCCAGGTCGGCATGTTATACGGCCGTGCCGTGAGCGCCCGCACCCGGTCTATGACCTCGTCGGTCAGCGGCGGCCCGTGCCCGAACAGGCAGGTGTCCACCTCCACCTCGCGCAGCCGGCGCAGCGACTGGTCCAACTCATCCCGACGGGACCGGTCCCACATGAGGGGCCGACTCAGGCGGTCGATGTTGTTCAAGACCGAATCGCCCACGAAGAGCACCCGCGGCGCTTCCAGCACCACGCAGATACTGCCCGGCGTATGCCCCGGCGTGTGCATGATGCGCAGGCCGCCCAGCACTGGGAGGACCTCGCCTTCCTCCACCGCCTGGTGCACCTCGGTTTCCGGTATGACGGGGTGGCTCCGCCGCGCGCCACCGCCTCGCCACCAGCGGTACCACGCCGGGGGCTGGTTGCTATCGGCTTCGTTCCCCTTGCGGAGCCACAGCTTGCCGCCGGGCACGCGCTCGGTTTCCGCGTGATGCGCCACCACCTGCGCCCCGGTGCGCTCGTGCAACTCCGCGGCGCTCCCCGAATGGTCCTGGTGGTAATGGCTGAGGATCACCCACTTGAGCTCGCTGGGCTTGCGGCCAATCAGCTCAATGTAGTTGACGATGGTGTCGCCGTTGCCGGCGATGCCGGTATCGACCAGCGCCAGCGCTTCCCCTTCCAGCAGTACGGCGTTACTCCCCACGACGTTGGGGACGCGGTGAACTTTGGGAACAACCTCCATGGCGTGCAACCGACCTCCTCTCCGAGAGCACCAGGATGATCTCCGTACCGGGAGGGAACTGAGGTGCTTCCTCGTGGCGGGAAGCGCACCGCCGGCCCTGCCCCCGTCGCGCCGAGAGCAGTACCGGCGACGTCCCCCCCAACGCGCTACGGGGCCGCCCGGACGACCGCCGCGCCTATCGTACCGAACTCAGCAAGAAATCGCACCAATCGAGTATGCCCTTCTGGCGCAGGTAGTCCGCGGTGAAATTGACATAATCTTGCCCCACTACCACGTCGATACGGTCGTGGCCCAGCAGACAGATGACGATCAGCACTCCCACCATATAGAACGCGGCGGGTGCAACCTGTGCAAACCACCGCCATTTTGTTTGCTGGCCCATCCCGAAGGCGGCCAGCCCAAACATCCCCCCGACGCCCAGCCACAAGACGGCGGCAAAGAGCGCCCCGTTCTGCCAGAGGGGCGTGCCCTGCTGCTGGGATGCGATAATGCCCAGCAGGCCGGACACAGCGCCCAGCACCAAGAAGGTCACCGCCAGCAGCCAATCGGTGATTTCCAGGTTGCCCATGCGATGATCCCCTCCTGCCTTTGGGGTACGGTGGAGGCTATCCCGCATAGTATCCCAAGTGGACATATTCTGGCAAGAGGAGAGCAACACGGGCCGGCAGCGGCGTGCAACGGGGGATCGCTTCACACCAGCACGCATCGGTAGGCGACGCATGCTTACAACAGCAGGCAGCAATCACCAAAGCTATAAAAGCGGTACTCCTGGGCGATGGCTTCCTGGTAGGCCCGGAGCACCAGGTCCCGGCCGGCGAAGGCGGCCACCAGCATCAGCAGCGTTGAGCGGGGCAGGTGAAAGTTGGTAATGATGGCATCGACGACCCGGAAGGTAGAGCCGGGGAGGAGGAACAGGTCGGCCCAGCCCGCGGCAGGCTGGAGCAGGGGCGCCTCCGGACCCTGGACGCTCCAGCGGGCGGCCTGCTCCAGAGTCCGCACCACCGTGGTTCCCACCGCGACCACCCGCCGCCCCTGGGCCCGCGTCTCGTTGATGCGCCGGGCCGTCTCCTCCGGCACCACGATGGCCTCGCGGTGGATGGGGTGCTGGGTCGGGTCGTGTTCCTGCACCGGACGGAAGGTATCGAGGCCGATGTGCAGGGTCACGAAGGCCATACCGATACCCCGCGCCGCCAGCCGGGTGATGAGGTGGGGGGTGAAGTGCAACCCGGCGGTGGGGGCTGCCGCGCTGCCCGGCACGCGGGCATAGACCGTCTGGTACCGCTCGGGGTCGGCAGGCGTCTGGTGGATGTAGGGCGGCAGGGGCACCTGGCCCAACCGCAGCAGCGCGGCTTCCTCGGAGAAGCGGAACCAGCGCGTGCCGGCCGGGGTCCGGTCCACCACCTCGCCCCAGACCGGGGCCACGTCGCCGTCACCGAAGCGCAGGCGCGCCCCCACGGGGGCACGCCGCCCCGGACGCACCAGCCCCTCCCAGCGGCCCTCCGCATCCCGGCGCAACAGCAGCACCTCAACCGGTCCCCCGCGGCCGTCCTGCTGCCCGTACAGGCGCGCCGGGATTACCCGGCTGTCGTTGGCTACCAGCAGGTCCCCCGGCGCCAGCAGATCCGGGAGGTCGGTGAAGCGATGGTGCGCCAGCGCCCCCGTCCCGCGGTCCACCACCAGCAGCCGGGCCTGGTCCCGCGGCTCAAGCGGCTCCTGGGCGATGCGGTCCGGGGGCAGCGTGTAGTCGAAGTCCGCAGTTTTCATCGGTTCAGGAAACGTATGATGATATTGAGGAGCACGGTGAGGAGGATGCTGAGGAGGACCATCGTGACAAGGGGAAAGTACATCGTCACGCTGTCCCGCTGGATGACGATGTCGCCGGGCAGCCGTCCCAGTGGGGTGAACCGGCTCAGGACCACCAGGACACCGCCCAAGACCAGGATGACGGCTCCCACGAGCAGCAGCAACTTCCCGATGGCATCCAGCCCTGGCATGGGACCTCCTCCCTCTGGTACCATTGTCTCCCCGCGGTCTCGCGCTGTCAAACGGGTTACGCTGCTTCCGCACTCCCCCTATCCGTCCACGTGGTCCCAGCGCGCCGGCGGTCCTCGCGCCCGCGGGCGTCTCGCACGCACCCGTAGCCGCTGGTGTTGCTTGACATATCAGTGCGCCGACGTATACTAGGGGTGCGGTGTGGCAGTGTTTGCCCGCGTGGCGGCCTGGGTGTGGCCGGAAGTGCTAAGGAAAGCGAGGGCGTGCGGTATGCCGGTGGTGACGATCTCCGGGCAGGTGGCTTCTGGCGTGATCGAGGTCGCACGGTTGACTGCCGACCTGCTGGGTGCAGCGTATGTGGACCGGGAGATCCTGGCCGAGGTAGCGCAGCGCGCGGGCGCGCCCCCCGAAACGCTCGCCAGCCGTGACGAGCGCCTGAACACCCTGGGCCAGCGTATCGCCAACACCCTGCGGCGCATGCTGGAGGCCCAGGCCGCCGCGGGCATGGTGGGGGATGTCTTCGTGGAGTCCAGCGGGGTTCCCGTGCTGCTGGGCCGGACCTACGAGGAAGCGGCCGCCACCGCCTTCACCCGGAGCGAAGAGGTCAGCGACGCCCAGTACTTCGCGCTGCTGCAATCGGTCATCAAAGATCTGGCCGCGCTGGGCAATATCGTAATTGTCGGCCGCGGCGGCCAGTTTATCCTGCACGACCACCCGGAGGCGCTCCACGTCCGGGTTATCGCGCCCCTGGAGGTCCGCGTCGAGCGCCTCGTCCAGGCAGAGGGCCTGGAGCCCCGCGAGGCAGAAAAGCAGTTGCGCCAGGCAGACCAGTACCAGGCGGCGTTCTTCCGCAAGTTCTTCCGCTCCGATGTCCAGGACGCGATGCGCTACGACATTGTCCTCAACACAGCCAAGATCCCCTACGAGCACGCAGCCGCAACGCTTGCCGACCTTGCCCAACTGGTCGTCGCCCATTAGACCCGCGCCAGGAAGGGGAACGGCTGTCCTGGGCTGCGTGCGTGGGTGAGCCGGACTGACGCGCTGCGCTCACGGGGCCGAATAGCCAGTCCCCGCCGCAGCGCAGGCGGTCATCCCCTACGTGAGGAGCGCGTCTCGTTGCTGCGTGCCAGCGGCGCCTTCTCCGAGCTATCGTCTGACTTGGCTTCTGGTGAGGAGGACGGCGTGGTGAACGCCCGGCTTGCTCCGCGGTCGTTCGTAAGCAGCAGCATAATGACCAGCACTACCGGGAAGAGTGTCAGCAGCCGGTGCGTCTCCCACGGGAAGAAGAACCGTAATAGGTACAGCGCTTGCATGCCGTAGGTCACCCCTGCTGCCACGTACCGGCCCTGCTCGATAAGCCGCGGCCACGCGAGCACCATCGGTAGCACCAGCCCCGGCGACGGCACATGAGGCATGACCACGGGGCCGGCGGCCACACCCAGGGCCAAACGCTCGTACACATCCGGACGCCGCCAACAGCAGACCAGCACCCCCGCCCATAGGACCGCCTCCAGCACCACCACCCCAGCGGGCCACCCCATCAGGCCGGCCATATCCCTCAGCAGGCTCCACAGGGCAATGCTGTAGTGTGATGCCGGGGGCAGATCCTGTATCATCCGGACCATCCGAGGCAGCCAATCGTAGCCCGCCAAGAGCGCCGAAAGCCCGCCGATCCCGGCGAGCATCCCCAACGCTCGGATGATGACGTTGCGGTGCCAGGACCGGACCGCTGGCAGCACTGCCACCACCGCGATCAAGGACTCTTGGGGCTTAAGGAGCGCCAGGGCCAGCCCAGCACCGAACAGGTACGGGTTTTGCCGACGCGCAGCTTGCGCCAGGACCGTCAAGCCCAAGAGCGCCCAAATATCCACATTGCCCGTCACCAGGCTATCCCAGACGGGCAGGCTGCCCATCACCAGGACGAACGGCCAGAGCTTCGCACCAGAACGACACCCGAAGGTCGCGGCAGCGTAGCCGACCACCACCAGTTCGACCAGGCGATAGGCGAGCAAGCCCTGTGCTTCCGGCAATAGGACAAAAGGGACCAGGAGGGGGAGCAGCCACGGAGGGTTGTACCAACTGCCAGCAGAGTCGTACAGCTTGGCGGAATCAAATAATAGCGCCCGGCTGAAGGGACAGAAGTGGTAGTGCCAGTCGGCTCCCATCGGCAGGTGTGCAACGAGCAGGTATACTGCCCCGAGCAGGACGGGGAGCGCCCAACGCGTGCCCACAGCCTTACGTACCCTGCCAGGTACGTACACCATCACCCATCAACTCCGCTCAGCGTTCAGCCCCCCGGCCCGCCAGGAGGAAGCAAGGGGGCTACCGTTCCCGGCAGCGCCGCCTCACCGACAGCGACCAGGAAGCGGGTCCGCCCGTCCTGAGCCAGTCGCAGGACGGGCGGACCGTGGTGCCAAGCCAGGGAAAAGAAAAGGCCCTGATTCAGAGGAAACGGGTATTGACAAGGCGTGCGCCATCTCTTATTCTGTGACCGGAGTAACGAATGGCTCGTTGTTCGGGGCTCCCTGCCACACGCCCACTCCCGGCCCAGCGAGCAGCAGTCTGTACCGCACGGTGCCGCGCTTTGGATCTGTCGGATCCGAGCGTGCGATGATCCGCGTGGCACGTAGGGCCGCCCAGATGCCACCATCTCCTTGGCGAGTCCGAAAGAGAAGGTAGGGAGTAGTTCGTGACCAATGCGGCCGCATTGGTCATTCTCCTGTAACGCGGTGCTGCCACCCCAGGTAGGCAAGGGTATGGCCTCCGGAGCCCTGCGTTCCGCTGCCGCCCACCGCTTTCCCGCGTGATCGCTGTGGCGCATATGGGAGGGATTCATGCACATTGGCACGTCTTCTGCGGGAATACCGTCCCCGGCGCGGGACTCGTGCGGCCCGCTGGCTGGCGCCGGGAGCGCATCCCCGGGAACCGACCTGCACCGCCGGGGCGTCCCTCGCTTCGGACGGTGGGTAGCGCTGGCAGCCCTCTTGCTGGGCATGCTCGCCCTGGCCGGGTGTAACCCGACCACCCCCCAATCGGTCTTCGACTCCCGCTCCGAGTTCGCCCTGCGGCTTCAGAACCTCTTCAGCTTCATTATCTGGCTCGCCGTCGTGGTGTTCGTGGTCGTCGAGGCAGCGCTGGTCTACGCTGTCTGGCGCTTCCGCCGCCAGCCGCGCCAGGGCCTGCCCCCGCAATGGCACGGCAACACCCGCCTGGAAATCGCGTGGACCATTGCGCCGGCCCTGGTGCTGGCAGTCATCGCCATCCCGACGGTGACCACCATCTTCGAGACCCAGCGGGTTCCCACGGGCGCTGATGTGCTCCAGATCAAGGTCATCGCCCATCAGTGGTGGTGGGAGTTCCAGTACCCCGACCAGCAGATTGTTACCGCGAATGAGTTCCATGTCCCCGCCGGCCGGCAGATCTCCCTCACCCTGGAGACGGCCGATGTCATCCATAGCTTCTGGGTACCCAAGCTGATGGGCAAGCGGGACGTGACCCCCGGCCACACCAACTACATCGCGTTTGTGGCAGACCCGCCTGCTGACGGCAACAGCGAAACCTTCTGGGGGCAGTGTGTCGAGTTTTGCGGCACCTCCCACGCCAACATGCGGCTGCGCGCGGTGGTGCATACGCCCGAGGGCTTCGAGGCCTGGGTGAACAGCCAGCAAGCTCCGGCGGCGGCGCCCCTGCCCGAGGCGTTCATGAAGTTTGCCCAGGTGGAGCGGGACCAGGACCGGCAGTTCCCCGGCAGCGGGCCCGCCAGTAGCTGCCTGGTGTGCCACACCATCGGGGGTACCAACGCGCAGGGCAAGATCGGCCCGGACCTGAGCCACCTCGGCAGCCGCCAGACCATCGCGGCCGGTATGCTGCCGATGACCAAGGAGAACATTGCGAAGTGGATCCAGGACCCTGGCGCGGTCAAGCCGGGGGCCAGGATGCCCAAGCTGAGCTTGAGCCAGGCCGAGATCGACGCCCTGGCGACGTATCTCGCCAGTTTGCAGTAACCCCTCGCGCGGCGCCCCCGGCGCTGCACTGCCGGAGAGAACCTGACGGATTGTCGCTCTGAGACGGGCGACCCCCGGAGATCGGAGGCGCGTGATGGCAACGATTGCAGAGGTCCTGCCCCGGCCCACAAGTCACACCGGACTGTGGAGCTGGATCACCACCGTAGACCACAAGCGCATCGGCATCCTCTACGGGGTGACGGCCTTCCTCTTCTTCCTGGTCGGCGGGATCGAGGCCTTCCTCATCCGCCTCCAGCTGGCCGTTCCCGACAACAACCTGGTGGTGGGCGATGCCTTTAATGGCCTGTTCACCATGCACGCCACCACTATGATCTTCCTCGCGGTCATGCCCCTCAACGCAGCCTTTTTCAATTTTATTGTGCCGCTCCAGATCGGGGCGCGAGATGTGGCTTTCCCCCGCCTGAACGCGTTGAGCTACTGGATCTTCTTCTTCGGGGCCTTGCTGCTCAACGTCAGCTTCCTGACGGGTCAAGTCCCCGATACCGGGTGGTTCTCCTACGCCAACCTGACCTCGCGCGCCTACTCACCCACCGGGGGGGTGGACTTCTGGATGCTGGGCCTCCAGGTCCTGGGCGTCTCCTCCATCGCCGCCGCCCTGAACTTCGTCATCACCATAATCAACCTGCGGGCGCCCGGCATGACCCTCATGCGCATGCCGGTCTTCACCTGGATGACCTTCGTGACCTCCTTCCTGCTGGTGCTGGCCATGCCGGTCATCGCGGTAGCTCTCATCTTCTTGATGTTCGACCGCTTCTTCGGGACCAACTTCTTCAACCCCGCGGCCGGCGCCGACCCGGTGCTGTGGCAGCACCTGTTCTGGGTGTTCGGGCACCCCGAGGTCTACATCCTCATCCTCCCGGCCATGGGCATCGTCTCCGAGG